>JBIQMF010000114.1:0-6112 GCA_044463545.1 Solirubrobacterales bacterium | reverse complement strand
CTGCTCTGGGTCAATGTGAGCCCCGACACCTACGAGTCCTTCTGGCACATCGACTTCAGCTTTGAGCTCGACGGGCGCAGCTTCGGCGGCGACCTGCACTGGTGGATCAACGACGGTCTGATGACGCTCTTCTTCCTCGTCGTCGGGCTCGAGGTGCGGCGTGAGTTCGACATGGGGGAGCTGCGCGAGCGCCGCCGCGTGGCGGTGCCCCTGGTTGCCGCCGTCGGCGGCATGTTGCTCCCGGGCGCCATCTATCTGGCGTTCACCGCGGGCACCGAGGCAGCGCAGGGCTGGGGCATCGTGATGCCGACCGACACGGCGTTTGCGCTCGGCCTGCTGGCTCTGCTGGGGCGCAAGCTGCCGCCGCGCATCCGCGTCTTCATGCTCACGGTGGTGATCGCCGACGACGTCGGGATGCTCGTCGTGATCGCCTTCGCCTACACCTCGACGATCTCACTGACAGCACTGGCTGTGGCCGCGGCACTCGGCCTTTTGGCGCTGCTCGTGCGCTGGTGGGGTCCGCTCTCGACGCGCCCTTACGAGGTGATCGGTGTACTGATCTGGATCGCCACCGTCCAGTCCGGCGTCCACCCGACGATCGCCGGCGTGGTGATCGGCCTCGCCATCTCGGCTCGTCCGCCGGCGCGCGAAGATCTCGAACGCGCCACCGCCATCACGCGCATCTTCCGTGAGCAGCCGACGGCCGAGCTGGCCAGGAGCGCGCGGCTCCACGTGCAGAACGCGGTCTCGGGCAACGAGCGCCTGATGGCAGCGCTGCACCCCTGGACGAGTTTCGTGATCGTGCCGATCTTTGCCCTGGCCAACGCCGGCGTCACGATCAGTGGCGAGCTCATCGGTGACGCGCTGACTTCGCCGCTGACGCTGGGCATCGTCTGCGCGTTGGTCTTCGGAAAGCTGCTGGGCATCGGTCTCACCGCATTCGCGGCCGCCCATCCGGCGCTCGGTCGCCTGCCCTCGCCGGTCGAGATGCCGCCGATCTTCGCCGCCGCGGCGCTCTGCGGCATCGGCTTCACGCTGTCGTTGTTCATCGCCGAGATCGCATTCGAGGGGCAGATGCTGGCCGAGGCGAAGCTCGGCATTCTCTTCGCCGCCGTGATCTCGACGATCCTCGGGTCGATCATCATCTCGTTGACCTCACGCGTCGACACCAGCGGCGGCGCCGTCAAGCCCGCCGCGCTGATCGAGGATCTCGCCGTGCCCGTCGACCCCCAGCGCGACCACATCCGTGGCCCGATCGACGGCGCGGTCACGATGATCGAGTACGGCGACTACGAGTGTCCCTTCTGCGGCCGCGCCGAGGGCGCCATCCGCGAGCTGCTTGAACGCTTCGAGGGCGACCTGACCTACGTCTGGCGTCACCTGCCGTTGCAGGACGTGCACCCACGCGCGCAGTTGGCCGCCGAGGCAGCCGAGGCAGCCGCGGCGCAAGGGCGCTTCTGGGACATGCACGACGAGATGATTCAGCATCAGAACGAAATCGAGATCTCCGACCTGCGGAGCTACGCAGAAGCGCTGGACCTCGATGTGGCGCGCTTCTGGGAGGACCTGCGCTCACGGCGCATGAGCGATCGCGTGTCTGCGGACGTCGACAGCGCCGACGCCTCGCAGGTTGCCGGGACGCCCAGCTTCTTCATCAACGGCCGCCGCTACGACGGCGCCTACGACCTCGCCTCACTGAGCGAGAAGGTCAACCTCGTTCTGGCGGCGCTGCCCGATGGTGGGGGCGACGCAGTTGCAGACTCCGATGAGGATGCCGCGGACGCACCTGCAGGCGCGGACGCAACGACCGAGCCCGTAGAGCGCTCCTGAGCGACGGCAGAGGTCGGCCGTCCGCCCGGCGGTGGCTGCTCAGCCCAGCAGACGACGCTTTGCGGCCGCAAACTCGTCGTCGGTCAGCGCGCCACTCTTGTGCAGCTGCACAAGTCGTTCGAGCTGGGCGACGGCATCGCCGCCGCCGGCGGGCTCGGGCGCATCAGATTCGACACCGCTGCTGGCCGTCTCTGCAGGGGCGGCCTCCGCCGCTTCGTGGCCGTCGTCGGCGCTGGCCGGGTGCACCTCGACGGTGACCGCCTCGCTCGTGTCCGGCCCGCCGCGCAGGTTGGGCAGGTCGACGGCTCGCGCGCGGTCGCTGACGAAGTCGCGCGTGGTCTTCCAACGCTGGCCGATCCAGGCTCCTGCGGCGGCGAAGTCGGGGGCCTCGGCATCCGGGAACTCGCGCCGCGTGATGCCGACAAGGGCGATGAAACCGATGATTGCCAGCGTCGTGTTGATGACGATGCCGACGCTCGTACGCATGCCGTCGACGGGCGCGATCCAGAGCAGGATGAGGTAGAGCAGAACTGCCGCTGCGGCCGCCAGCGGCAACTGATCGCGCAGCCAGGGCGCCAGGAACTCGCGCGAGCGCACGGCCCACGCCTCCGGTCCGGCAAAGATTCCGGCCAGCAGCACCAGCGCGCCCGTGAAGATGAGCGAGCTCGACATCCTGCGCAGCAGCTCGGTGGCGATGTCGTAGACGTCGCGCACGGCCGGCTGCACAGCAGTCGTCTGGGCCAATGAGTCGACGGCGGGCTCGCGTGCGAATGAAATTGTGATCAGCACGAGCAGGCCGACCGTCAGAAACGACGAGCCCATCCAGATCACGGCGCGCCGACGCCGGCCCGCGGCCAACGCGATCGCGGCCACGTAGAGCGCCACCGTGAGCAGGGCGAACAGCCAGCTGAGGTTCTTGAAGGTCTTGTAGGCCGACTGCGCCGCGCGCAGATCGTCTGAGTGATAGATCTCGAAGCTGCCCGCCTCGGCCGGGATCTTGTCCACGAGGTTGCCGGAGACACCGACCTTGTCGGCTGCCTGCTGCAGGATCGTGCGTGCGTTCAAGGTGACGGTCCCGCCCGTGGTCGAGACGGCCGAGTTGCCCCCGGAGAGCAGCGCGATCAGGTTGTGGTGCGAGATCTCGGCGGCGGCCGACCAGGCCTCCTGGGTGACTGGCAGCTCGAGCACGCGCTTCGTGCCGGTCAGTGTCAGCGAGCGCAGCGCGCTGGTGGCCGGGCTGGCCAGGATGCCCCAGTCCTCGGGCAGTTGTTGCTTGATCTCCTGCTCGACGTCGACCTGGTCGAAGAGCTCGTCGACCATGTAGTTGGCCAGCGCGTTCTGCACGGCCGGCCGTTCGATCAGTTCGGTCGAGGTCTTCGTCCATTGATCGGTGTTGAGGATCTGACGGTTGGCCCAGAGCGCGAAGAACGAGACGAAGAGCATGATCGCGGCCAGCGCGAGCACGATCGAGACGCCGGCGCCGAGGCGGTACGGCGAGTAACCGGGACGGTCTTCGCGATCCGCCGCGAGCGCGGTTTGGGACGGACCGTGGCCCGCTCCTGAAACGCCGGCGGAATGCTCCTCGTGCTCCATCGGCTCATCGTACCGATGCGTCACAATCTCGGCAGGATGGCGGGTGAGATGACAGTTGCCTTTGCAGGTCACTCGACGGTGCTCGTCGAGCTCGACGGCGCGCGCGTCCTGATCGACCCGTTGTTTCGCAGCGCCCTGCTCCACCTTCAGCGCCACGCACCGCACGTCGACCTCGAGCGCTGGGGCAGCCCCGATGTGGTGCTGATCAGCCACAGCCACATGGATCACCTCGACAAGCGCTCGCTCAAGCTCGTCGACAAGTCGGCCCGCGTGGTCGTGCCGCGCGACTGCGTCAGGCTGATGCGCGGCCTCGGCTTCGACGACGTCAACGGGGTCGCGGCCGGCGACACCGTCGCGGCGGCCGGGCTATCGGTGCACGCCGTCCCCGCCGAGCACGGTGGCAGCCGGATGCCGTGGAACGCCCCGGCCGAGACGATCGGCTTTGTCGTCTCGGGCTCGCAGACCTTCTACTACGCCGGCGACACGGACCTCTTCGACGGCATGGCGCAGCTGGCCGGCTCGCTTGACCTGGCGCTGCTGCCGGTCTGGGGCTGGGGCCCCAAGCTCGGCGAGGGTCACCTCGACCCCGACCGCGCGGCCGAGGCGGCGGCAATGCTGGAGCCGCGCGTTGCCGTGCCTGTCCACTGGGGCGGCTACCTGCCGGCCGGCATGGCGCGCCGCCGCCCCGAGCTGCTCACCGAGCCGCCGCGGCGCTTCAGGCGTATCGTCGAGGCAGCAGGGCTGAGCTCGACGCGCGTCGAGCTGATCGAGCCGGGGTCCGAGATCGCGCTCGCGCCAGCAGGTGCATCCTCATGAAGGGCCGCGTCAAATCGATCCTGCACACGCTCGTGAACGGCGTCGCACTGATCCTCGTGAACGCCCTGATCATCTGGCTGATGGCGCGCTGGATGGACAGCTTCGACCTGCCCAGCTTCTGGTCGGCATGCCTCCTGACGAGCGTGATCGCGCTGGCGCACGCCTTGCTCTGGCCGCTCGTCATCTCGTTCGCGCTGCGCTTCGCCGTCTTCACCATGGGGATCGGTGCGATCCTGCTGGCGGCGCTCGTGATCGGGGTCGCCGCCGAGCTCTCCGAGGGCATCCGCCTCTCGATCGGGGCGGCCGTTGCCGTGGTCGTCGCGCTGACGCTGGGCAACGTGATCATCACCTCGCTCTTCGGGCTCGGCGAGCGCGACTGGTTCTACGAACGCGTCGTCCAGCGCGCCATGCGCCGTCAGGTTCGCCGCCAGGGCCGCCAGATCCAGCACTCGGACGTGCCCGGCGTCTTCTTTCTCGAGATCGACGGCCTCGCCGAACCGGTCTTCCGCCGCGCCATCGTCAACGGACACCTGCCGACGCTGGCGCGCTGGATCCAGCAGGGCAACCACCGCATCGTCGGCTGGGAGTGTGACCTCTCATCGCAGACCAGCGCGTCGCAGGCCGGGCTGCTGCTGGGCCACAACGACGACATCCCGGCCTTCCGCTGGTACGAGCGCTCAACGAAGCAGATCATCACGTCGAGCAGTCCGTCGGACGTTGCGGCCATCGAGGACCGGCTTTCGACCGGCGACGGCCTGCTGGCCCACGGTGGCACCAGTCGCGGCAACCTCATCTCGGGCGACGCAGACCGCTCGCTGCTGACGCTCAGCCGCGTGCGCCAGAAGCTCTACACGCGCGACTTCTACGCCTACTTCGCAGACCCCTACAACCCCTCGCGCACGCTGACGCTGGGCCTTCTGGACATGCTGATCGAGAAGCTCGAGGCCAGACGCCAGCGCCAACTCGACATCCAGCCGCGCGTTTCGCGCGGCGGCATCTATCCGATCCTGCGCATGGGTATGACCGTGGTGATGCGCGACTTCAACATCTTCTCGCTGATCGGCGACATGTTCGAGGGCGTGCCCGTCAGTTACGCCACGTTCGTGGGCTACGACGAGGTGGCCCACCACTCAGGGGTTGAGCGGCGCGACGCGCTCGACGTGCTGCGCCGGCTCGACCAGCAGTTCGCGCGCCTCGAGCGCCTGGCCGAGCACGCCCCGCGGCCCTACAAATTCGTCGTGCTCAGCGACCACGGGCAGTCGCAGGGGGCGACGTTCAAGCAGCGCTTCGGCGAGACGCTGGAGGACGTCGTCAAGCGCACGATCGGCGAGGAGCACGAGCTGGCGGCCTTCGAGTCACACGACGAGGCGTGGGCCAACATCGGCGGTGCCGTGACGCAGATCGCCCAGGCCGACGGGGCCACGGCCACGCTGGTGCGCCGCGACCTCGAGCGGCGCGGCGGCGGCCCCGGCGGCGAGGCTGCGCTGGGGCCCGAGCTCAGCAGCGCCGAACAGGAGCGCGCGATCGAACAGGGCAGCGCAGAGCCGGACGTGATCGTGCTGGCCAGCGGAAACCTCGGGCTCATCTACTTCCCCGAGAGCGAGCAGCGGCTCAAGCGCGAACAGATCGACACCGACTTCCCCGGACTGGTCGATTCGTTGGCCGCGCATCCCGGCATCGGCTTCGTGATGGTCGACGCCGCGGACGGCCCGCTGGCGATCGGCGCCGACGGCATCCATCATCTGGCCGACGGCAGGGTCGAAGGGAGCGACCCGCTGGGCGGATTCGGCGACAACGCCGCCGTGCACCTGCTGCGCAACAACGGCTTCAGCAACGCCCCGGACATCTACGTCGTCAGCATGCACGACGAAGA
>JBIQMF010000113.1:0-6135 GCA_044463545.1 Solirubrobacterales bacterium | reverse complement strand
GCCTTTGTGGCCGAGGACAGCTTTCTCTTCTCAGCCACGATCGCCGACAACATCGCCTATGCACGCGATGAGGTCACCGACGAAGAGATCCGTGAGGCCGCCCGGCGTGCCCAGATCGCCGACTTCATCGAATCGCTGCCGGACGGCTACTCCACTGTGCTCGGCGAGCGCGGAATCACGCTCTCGGGTGGACAGCGCCAGCGCGTGGCCATCGCCCGCGCGCTGATCGCCGACCCGCGCATCCTCATCCTCGACGACGCCACATCCTCGGTCGACGCCCGCACCGAGGATCAGATCAAGCAGGCGCTGTCCGAAGTGATGCAGGGCCGCACGACGTTCGTGATCGCGCACCGTCTCTCCACCATCTCGCTGGCCGACTCGATCGTTGTGCTCGAAGCCGGCCGCGTGATCGCCCACGGGACGCACGAGCAGCTCTCAGAATCCAGCCCCGAGTACCGCGCGCTGGCGACCAAGGGCATGCCCGACAGCGTCTTCCTCACCCGCAACGTCCCGTCCGGCGAACACGAAGGCAGCAGCAGCCTGTGATCGGGCGCCACTACAACGAGTTCATGGCGACATGGCGCAGGCTGCGTGGGGAGAAGACGCGCGCGCGCCGCCTGCGCGAAACGGCGATGTTGCTGGCCCCCTACAAGTGGCGCGTCGTGACGATGTTCGTCTCGATGGGCCTTGCCATCCTGGCCGGCCTTGCCCCGCCGTATCTGGCCAAGGTCGCCATCGACGACGGCATCGTCGCCCACGATTTCGGCACGTTGCGGCTGGTCGTGATCCTCTACGTCGTCAGCGCGCTGCTGCTGTGGGGCGCAAGCTACGTGCAGGCATACCTCACGAGCTGGATCGGCCAGAAGGCACTGCAGGACCTCCGGCTGACCGTCTTCGAGCACCTGCAGAAGCAGTCGACAGGCTTCTACGCGCGCCGCAAGACGGGCGTGCTCGTCTCGCGGCTGACCAACGACGTCGAGGCCCTCGACCAGCTCGTCACGAACGGCGCCATGATGCTCTTCCAGTCGGTCGCGATGCTCGTGGCGATGATGGTCGTGATGCTGCTTCAGAGCGTCCCGCTGGCGCTGGCCTGCTTCGCCGTCTTCCCGCTGGTGGCACTGGCCAGCTTCATCTTCCGGGTGATCTCGACGGACGTCTACCGCGAAACCCGCGAGCGCATCGGCACAGTCACGGCCTATCTGCAGGAGACGATCTCGGGCGTCGGGGTCGTGCGCGCCTACGGCCGCGAACAACACCACATCGACGAGTTCACAGACCTCTCGCTGGCCAACCGCGACGCCAACATGCGCTCGGTCAACCTCAACGCCGCCTACTTCCCGGCAATCGAGCTGCTGCAGGCCATCGCGATGGCGGTGATCCTGATGCTGGGCGGCTACCTGGCCGTTGAGGGCCACATCGAGGTCGGCGTGCTGGTGCTCTTCGCCGGCTACATGCAGAACTTCTTCGACCCGATCCAGCAGCTCTCACAGCTCTACACGACCTACCAGGCCGGGATGGCGGCGCTCGACAAGATCTTCGACCTGCTGGCCGAAGAGCCCGACGACACCGACCTGCCGGGCGGCGAGGTGCTGCCCCCCGTGCGCGGCGAGGTTCGCTTTGAGGACGTCTGGTTCAGCTACGACAAGACCGCCTCCGCACGCGAGGGCGATCACTGGGCGCTGCGCGGGATCGACTTCACGATCACGCCCGGGGAGACGATCGCGCTGGTCGGCGAGACGGGTGCGGGAAAGTCAACCCTGGCCAAGCTGATTCCGCGCTTCTACGACCCCCAGCACGGTCGCGTCCTGATCGACGGCCACGATCTCTCGCGCGTCGACGCGCGTTCGCTGCGCGGTCAGCTCGGCTATGTGCCGCAGGAGGGCTACCTCTTCTCGGGCACGATCGCCGACAACATCGCATTCGGCAGGCCGGGTGCAGACGCCACCGAGATCGAGGCCGCAGCGCGCGCAGTCGGGGCCTGGGAGACGATCGCCGCGCTGCCGGAGGGACTCGCCACGCGCGTCGGCGAGCGCGGCGGACAGCTCTCGGCCGGACAACGCCAACTCGTCGCCTTCGCCCGCGCCATGATCGCCGAGCCGCGCCTGCTGATCCTCGACGAGGCGACGGCCAGCGTCGATGTCGCGACGGAGGCCAGGATCGAAGAGGCGCTGGCCCGCCTGCTGGCTGGACGCACCTCGATCGTGATCGCCCACCGCCTCTCGACGATCGTCGGGGCGTCTCGCATCGCCGTCCTCGAAGCCGGACAGATCGCCGAACTCGGCAGCCACGACGAGCTGATCGCCGGCGCAGGCCGCTATGCCGAGCTCTACGCCAACTGGCAGCGCAACTTGACTTCTTCGCACGGCTGAGACGGTGGGCGGGCTCGCGGCGCAGCCGGTCAAGCGGCGTCGCGCGCGGCCGGCGGGTCGAACGGGTAGAACTCGGCTCCCGTGGCGCTGGCGAAGCTCGGCGCACCGCTCGAAGATTCTCCGATCACAACCAGCGTGATCTCGTCGCGCTTCAGCGCGCGGGCAGCGCTGCGTGCCTCGCCCAGCGCGTCGGCCGAGCGCGCGACGTTGGCGTGACCGTCGGTCACGAGCGCCACCACGGGGCGCAGCCCGGGGCTGCGGCGCAGCTCACGAAGTACCGTCTCGTGGGCCACGCGAATCCCCTCTGCCAGCGGCGTGGTGCCGCCCGGCTCGATCGTCTCGAGTCCGCTGAGCACCGCGGCGTGATTGCGCGAAGGCGGCGCGACGAGCCTGGCCTCGCGCCCGCGGAAGACGATCAGGCCGACGCGGTCACGCTTGCGCCGGGCATCAGACACAAGGCCGCCCAGCAGCGCGCGCAGGTCACCGGCGCGACCGTTGCCCAGCACCGAACTCGATGCGTCGACAACGCAGAGAACAAGGTTTGACTCGCGGCCGCTGCGCACGTTCTCACGCAGGTCCTCGGCACGAATGGCGCCGGGCTTTGATGCCAACACGTCGGAGCCGGGCCCGCCGGGACCGGCGTTGTCGGTACCGCGGAAGATGCGACGGGTGACGGCGGCGCGCGCCGTGGCGATGAGGTCGAGGTCGTCGGTGTTCTCGCCCGGACGGGCGTCGATGGCGGGGCGCTCGCCACCGCCGGCCCGCGCCGACCGGCCGAGCGGACCGCCAGCGCCTGGAGCGAGGGCATCGGTGACGTCGGGCGCCTCGGCCTCACTGGTCGCGCGGAATCCTGCCGCAGTACGCGGCGGGCTGCTTGGCGCCGTCTCGGGGCGGGACTGCTGGCCGGAGGACGCGCTCTGCCCTTGCACGTCTTGGAGGGCTTCGGCGATTTCGTCGGGACTGATCCACGCTGTCTGCGCGCCGCTACTGGGCGCGCGGTGCGGCAACGCCAGCTGGGCGGCCGTCTCGATGTCACGGTCGATCACGCTGCGGCGGTCGTCGAGCGCCGCCAGCGCCGTCGCCGTGCGCGCGATCACGATGTCGGCGCGCATACCTTCAACGCCCACGCGCATGCAGAGCTCAGAGATCACGACCAGCAGTTCGTCAGCAAGGTCGACCTCGAGCCAGGCGCTCCGCGCGCGCTCGACGATCGAGCGCAGCGCCGACTCGGTCGCCTCAAAGCGCTTGCAGAAGGCCGAGGGATACTGCTCGTAGGCGATCCGCCGCTGCACGATCTCGCTGCGCTCTGCGACGTCGCCGGCGGCGCGGATCTTGACGGCCAGCCCGAAACGGTCGAGCAGCTGCGGTCGAAGCGCCCCCTCCTCGGGGTTCATCGTGCCGACGAGCACAAAGCGTGCGTCGCGCTCGGCCGAGATGCCGTCGCGCTCGATGCGTACCCGGCCGAAGGCCGCCGCGTCGAGCAGAACGTCGACGAGGTGGTCGGCCAGCAGGTTGACCTCGTCGGCGTAGAGCACACCCTGGTCTGCGGCCGCAAGCAGACCGTCGGCAAGCTCGGCGCCCTCGCCGGCCAGCAGCTTGGCGGTGTCGATCGACCCGGTCAGGCGGTCGAGGGTGGCGCCCAGCGGCAGCTCGATGAAGGGCGCACACGGGGGCACCTCTGCCGCGCCCGTTGCACCCTCCTGCGCAGCACCGTCGCAATAGTGCGCCGCTTCAGAGCCTGCAACCAGCGCCGGCAAGAGTGACGCAAAGGCGCGCGCCAGCGTCGACTTCGCGGTGCCGCGCTCGCCGACCGCCAGCACGCCGCCGATACGCGGGTCGACCGCGTTGGCCAGCAGGGCAAGCTTGTAGTCGTCCTGGCCGACGACGGCCGAGAACGGGTAGTGCGTAGATGGCGACGACATCGCCCAAACAATGGCGCTTGTAGCGGATGGAGAAACCCCCGTAAACCGCGGATTCAAGCCGTTTGCAGGGACTTCGGCGCGTCATGCCGCGTCGCTTCGGACAGGTCGCCGGCAGACACCGGAAGGCACCGCCTGAGACGCGCGTTGCAGAGCGCCTGTCCGGCAATTGCGCTGACGGCGCCAGACGCCCGTCAGCTGCGGGACTGGGAGCCCCGGCGTGCAGGCAGACCAGCGCGAGGTGGCTATCCTCTGCACGCGCAGCGGCCATGCAGCTGGCCGTCGATGCGGGATCGTCTAATGGTAGGACGCTCGGCTCTGGACCGAGAAGTCGGGGTTCGAGTCCCTGTCCCGCAGTGTTTCGCGCAAAGAACCTGCGAGCGCTACTTGCGCAGCCGGACGTGCTTCTGCGGCGCGGCGTCGCCGTCGCGCACAGCGTCGCCGGACCAGCGCGCGATGAAGACCGTCGGTTGCGTGATGCGCCAGCGCGTCGTGAAGTTCCCGGTCGGCGACACGGTGACGTTCTGCGTCACCCACTGCGTCCCGCCGCGCGCTTTGGCCACACGCGCCAGCACGGCCACGCGCTCAACCCCGCTGGCCGGCGAGAGGCGACCGGTCACGGGCACGATCGTTCCGCGTCGTACGCGCGTCATCGAGGGCTTGATCGTGAGCTTCGAGGAGCGCCCGATGCGGCCGCCGCTGGTACTGCGGAAGATTGTCGCGCTGCCGCGCACCAGCGCCAACGCACCGCGTCTTGTCGTGCCGGCCATCAAGAGGTCGGAGTCACCCTTGGCGTCGAAGAAGGGGTACTGCCGCGCCCACGTCCTGCCGCCGTCGTCGGTCGCGAGCACGCGGCCTGTCGCGTCACCGATGTAGCCGTGCTTGGTACTGCCGAAGGCCAGCGAAGTGGCAGAGTTGGCGCCGGTCGTCTCGATCCGCTTCCAGGTCCTGGCCCCGTTGCGCGTCTCAAACAGTTCGGCCCGCGAATCCAGCAGAAAGCCGCGCCGGGCGCTGAGCATCTCGAGTTCTGCGATCGCCCCCGATCCGCGCGGCGTGCGCAGCCGCTTGAAGCTGCGGCCGCGGTTGGTGGTGACGGCAAGATGGCGCGCTCCATGCACGAAGACCGCGCTGCCAGCCGCGTCGACACGCGACAGCGCCAGCCGCGAGACCTCCCCGCGCACGGCCTTCGAGCGGCGCGCAAAGCGCGACGACAGGCGCACACCGCGCGGACCCACGTACAGCGTGCGGCCGCCCTTGAAGAGCATCAACGCGCGCACGCGCTGCTTTGTGCCGATGGCGATCGATCGCCAGTTCTCGCCACGATCCTCGCTGGCCCACAGCTTGCCGCTGGTACCAACGGCAACCATGCGCGCGCCGTGACTGCTGACATCGGTGATCGAGCTGGTGTCGGGCGTGTTGACCGAACGCCAGCTGGCGCCGCCGTCGGAACTGATGGCAACGGCGCCGGCGTCGCCGAAGACCAGCGCGGTGCTCTTGGACTCGGCGCGCACGCCGTTGAAGATGCCGTTGGCGCGCCGCTCGACACGCTCCCAGGTCGCGCCCGCGTCGGACGACCGCGCCACGGCGCCGTTGGCACCAACGGCCACGGAGCGCTTGTCACCCATCAGAACGACTGCCTGATCGGCCCCCGTGGCCACGCCCGACCAGTGCAGGCCGCCGTCGATCGTGCGCAGCAGTCCGCCACCATCGGCCCGCGTCGCAAGACAGGTGAAGCCGTCAGCACAGGTCAGGCCGCTGAAGCTGTAGGCGTGGGTCACCGCATCGGTCGCCTGTGCGCGCGCCGTCGCCACGTCCTGCCAGGTGTAGCCGCCGTCGGTCGTCACGAG
>JBIQMF010000112.1:0-6162 GCA_044463545.1 Solirubrobacterales bacterium | reverse complement strand
AGCGGCGTGTCGATCCGTCGGCCAGGGTGCGGCTGGCACGCAGGCCGCCGGCCCGCGGTTGAGTGCCAACTGCATCCCGCTGCGCGTCGTGATCGTGATCCCGGCAAGGCCGGGCACGGGCATCGTCTCGTCGTTGTCGATACTGAGCTCGACGCTGCCGTGATGGGCCATTGCGATGCCGCGCTTGTGGTCGTTCGCGGCCAGATCAAACTGACCCGGCTGCCAGCCCAGTCGCGAGGCAAGCCAGCCGACGAAGAGCAGGGCCGACATGGTCGACGCCGGATGCATCCGGACTGCAACCTGCGAAATCTGTTCGAGCTCGCCACGCCAGAGCGCAGGGTCGAAGGCCGCGGCCACGCGCTCGCGCCACGGCGTGGACCGCAGCCACGCGAGGTCGATCACCTCGGCCGCGGTCGAGAGCTTGTGGATGCGACCGATCGCCTCCTGCCAGTCGGCGCGCTCGTTCGAGTCGAGCAGCACCCCGTCGGCCAGTTCGAGCAGCGCGTCGACGCCCTGCTCGTGGCCGTGCGGGGCCCAGACCACGGTGCCGACGTCATTGGCCAGCACGGGATAGACGATCGTCGCCAGATGGTCGAGCGCCGCCTCGCCACAGGCCAGTTCGATGCGCTCACGGAACACGGTCTCGCCGCCCAGTGCGCCGGGGGTGCCGTGGATCAGGCTGGTGCGCGCGCCCAGCGTCGTGCGGTCGGGTTCGACGGCGACGACGATCGTGCGCGCAGGGTTGCCTGCGGCGATGCGGTCGAGCCGGCCCATCACCGCGTCGCGACCTTCTGCCGCGACGATGACCACGAAGTTGAGCACGCGTGCCGGCGCCTGCAGCATGCCGTCACTCCAGTTCTCGTGCATCAACTGCAGCAGCGCGCTCTCGATCTCACCCGGCGTCGTCGGGTCGGCGCTCCAGACGGCCGGTGTCGTCAGAGTGATCGCCACTGGGCGCGTCCTTCGAGCAGTCGATCGGCCGCCGTCGGACCGCTCGAGCCGGCCGGGTAGGGCTCGGGCAGCGACGGGTCGGCCGCCCAGTAGGCCAGCACCGGGTCGACGATCTCCCACAGCGCCTCGACCTCGTCGACGCGCGTGAAGAGCGTGGCGTCGCCACGCATGACGTCGAGGATCAGGCGCTCGTAGGCCTCGGGGGACTGGCTCGTGAAAGAGGTGCCGTACTGGAACTGCATGTTGACCGGCCGGATGCGTGTCTTGCTGCCGGGAATCTTGGCCCCGAGCGAGATCGAGACGCCCTCGTTGGGCTGGATCGTGAAGACGAGTTCGTTGGGCGGCGGGGGCGTGCCGTGGACCTGGAAGGCAAGGTGCGGCACGGGCTTCAAGGTCACGGCGATCTCGGTCACCTTGCGCGCCAGGCGCTTGCCCGTGCGCAGGTAAAAGGGCACACCTGCCCAGCGCCAATTGCTGATCTCGAGGCGCAGGGCCGCGTAGGTCTCGGTGCGCGACCCTTCGGCCACGCCCTCCTCCTGGAGATAGCCGTCGACGCTGTCCGAGCCGATCGACCCGGCCGTGTACTGCCCGCGCACCGCCATGTCAGAGACTTCGGCGAACTGCGGGGCGCGCACGGCACGCAGCAGCTTGGCCTTCTCGTCTCGCACCTTGTTGGCCGTCAACGCGTTCGGCGGCTCCATGCAGAGCAGCGCCATCAACTGCAACATGTGGTTCTGCACGAGGTCACGCAGAGCACCGGCGTTGTCGTAGTAGCTGGCGCGCGTGCCGATGCCGAGGTCTTCGGCAGCCGTGATCTGCACATGGTCGACGTAATTGGAGTTCCAGATCGGCTCGAACATCGAGTTGGCGAAGCGGAAGGCCAGGATGTTCTGCACGGTCTCCTTGCCGAGGTAGTGGTCGATGCGGTAGACCTGCTCCTCGTCGAGCACGCTGAGCACGTCGCTGTTGAGCTTGCGCGCGCTCTCAAGGTCGCGGCCGACGGGCTTCTCGATCACCACCCGTACGGCCGCCCCGTCGAGCTTGTTGAGGCCGGCCGCACCCAGCTGGCCGACCACCTCGGCGAAGAACTTGGGCGCCGTGGCCAGATAGAAGAGGTGGCTGATCGGCTCGTCGGCCTTGGCGTCGAGCTGCGCCAGCTGCTCGGCCAGTCGCTCGAAGTCCGCCGGCGTGTCGAAGCTCCCCTGCACGTACTTCGTGCGATGCAGCAACGCATCGAGTACCTCTGGCTTGGGCGCGCGCCGCGAATGGTCGCTGATGGCGTCGCCCATCAGCTTGCGGAACGAATCGTCGTCGTGCTGCTCGAAGGAGAAGCCGACGAGGTTGAAGCGCTCGGGCAGCGCGCCTTCGTGCGCAAGGTTGTAGATCGCCGGGAGCAGTTTGCGGTGGGCGAGGTCGCCGGTGGCACCGAAGATCACAAGCGTCGTCGGCTCGACCGGCACGTGCTCAAGCCCGACGGCCAGCGGGTTTGGTGTCGCCTGCGGGGTGTTCAATCTTTGCGCTCCACCGCGTGCCCGCCGAACTGCGCGCGCAGCGCGGCGTTGACCTTGTTGGCAAAGTCGCTGCGGCCCTGGCTCGACCAGCGCTCAAAGAGGCTGGCCGCGAGCGCCGGGACGGGGACGTGTTTGTCGGTCGCGTCCTCAAGTGTCCAGCGTCCCTCGCCGGAGTCAGCCACCACGGGCTCGAGCTCGTCGAGCCCGTTGCCCTCCTGCTCAAAGGCCAGGGCGGCAAGCTCGAGCAGCCACGACCGCACGACCGACCCCTGCATCCAGAGGTTTGCGATCTTGGCGTTGTCGAGCTCGTACTCGGCGGCGTCAAAGAGGTTGAAGCCCTCGGCGTATGCCTGCATCAACGAGTACTCGACGCCGTTGTGGACCATCTTCACGTAGTGACCACTGCCGACGGGCCCCATGTGGCCCCAGCCGGGGCCGTGCTGTTCGGTGGCGGGCGGCGCCAGCACGTCGAGGACCGGTGCAAGCCGCGCGACGGCCGCATCGGGCCCGCCGACCATCATGCAGTAGCCGACCTCGAGTCCCCAGACACCGCCGCTTGTGCCGACGTCCAGATAGTCGATCCCGCGGCCCGACAGCGCCGCGGCGCGCTCCTTGTCGTCGGTCCACCGCGAGTTGCCACCGTCGATGATGGCGTCGCCGGGCTCGAGCAGCTCGGCCAGCTTCTCGACCGTGTCGCTCGTCGCCTGACCGGCCGGGACCATGATCCAGACCTGACGTGGCGCATCGAGCTGGGCCACGAGCTCTTCGAGTGTCGATGCTGCCCTCGCCCCCACTGCGACAGCACGCTCGACCGCCGCGGCGTCGAAATCGAATGCGACGACGTCGTGCTGCGAGTCGCGCTTGATGCGGTGGACCATGTTGCCGCCCATGCGGCCGAGTCCGACAAATCCGATCTGCGTGACTTCCTGTGGATTCTCTGACATGCCCGAGGGCCTCCTTGGTCTTGATCTGTCGTTCAGTGGAGCGCCGCTGTCAACTCGCGCAGGGCGTCCGCGGGATCACCGTCAAGCCGCAGACGCACGACCGGTCGCCCGTGGCTGATCAGCGCCTCCACGTCGCCGATCGCCTGCGCTGCCTTGAGCGCGCCGAAACTGAAGGGCTGGCCGGGGATCGGGACGTCGTCGGCGCCGTCGTGGACGAGCTGGATGAAGGCGCCCTGCGGCGGTCCGCCCTTGTGCAGCTGCCCGGTCGAATGCAGAAATCGCGGTCCGTAGCCGAAGGTGGTGGCCGAGCCGGTGCGCGCACGTATCGCCCTGCGCAGCTCGGCGACCGCGCCGTCGAACTCGGTCGACGGCTGCAGGTAGCCCATGACGGCGAAATAGGTGGGCGGCGCGGCGCCCCGGACAAGCTGCAGCAGTGCCTCGGGCGAGTCGAACGGCAGTTCAGCCTCGCCGGAGTCGAGCACGCGACGCGTCGCGTCCTTGGCCTCCTGCACGTTGGGCTGGTCAAATGGATTGATCGCGAGGACATGTCCGGCCACAGCGGTCGCGAACTCGAAGATGTACATCAGCCGGCCGAGGTCTGCCGGACCATCTGCGCTCAGCCGGAAGACCGGCTGGCCCGACTGCTCCAGCGCGTCGGCCAGCGCAGCGTTGGCCGGGTCGGGTGAGTCCGCAGCGGCGATCTGCACGAAGACGCGGTCATCGCCGTAGTCAGCCGCGGCGCCGATCGGTTCGTCGGCCACAGGCAGGATGCCCTTGCCGTGCTTGCCGGTGCTCTCGGCAATCAGCTGCTCGACCCACAGACCAAACGAGTCGATCGGCGGATCGACGATGAACGTGAGCTTGTTACGCCCGGCCAGGCTCAATTCGCCGAACTTCTCGCCCAGGAGCTGCCCGGGATTTCCTTCGCTCCTGCGGCAGCTCTCGGCGGCGCCGATGGCCGCGTCAAGCAACCCGTCGAGCGGCACTCCGGCGAGCGCTGCCGGCACCAGCCCGAAGAAGCTCAACACGCTGTAGCGCCCGCCGATCTCGGGATCGGCCAGCCAGATCTTGCGGAAGCCCTCCTGCTCGGCCAGATGCGCCAGCGGCGAGCCGGGATCGGTGACGGCGCAGAACTGCGCGCCGCGCCGGCCCGAGAGTTCGAAGAAGTGCTTGAAGTGGCTCATCGTCTCGATCGTGCCGCCCGACTTGCTGCTGACGACGAAGATCGTGCGCGCCATGTCTGCGGCGCCGACGGCTGCCAGCACGGCGCCGGGGTCGGTCGAGTCGAGCATCCGCAGCGAGCCGCCGAAGGAGCGGCTGAGCACCTCGGGGCCCAACGACGAGCCGCCCATGCCCAGCAGCACGGTGTTGGTCAGACCCTCGGCGTGGACTTCGTCGACCCACGCCTGCAACTCGGGCAGCAGCGGCTGCATGCGCTCTGCGATGTCGAGCCAGCCGAGGCGGTTGGCGATCTCGGGCACACCAGGTCCACCCCACAGCGATTCGTCCCGAGCGAAGACGCGCTCGGCAGTTGTGAGCGCGCCCTCGGGCATCATGCGGCGTCCGCGTCGCGCTGTTTCTCGATGCCTTCGATCAGCCCATCGAGCGAATGGACGAAGGCGTCGATGCCGGCGTCAAGCAGATCGCTCGTGACCTGGTCGATGTCGATGCCGAGTTCGGCAAGCTCGGCCAGCAGCGGTGCCGGGTCCTCGTTCAGCGTGACGGCCAATGGCTCGCTTGATGCGGCCGTCGCCTCAAGCGTCTTCATCGGCATCGTGTTGACTGTGTGCGGGCCGACGAGCGTGTCGACGTAGAGCGTTTCCGGGTAGTCGGGGTTCTTCGTGCCGGTCGATGCCCACAGCGGACGTTGCACGGCCGCCCCGGCCGCCGCAAGCTCGGCGAAGCGCTCGCCCTCGAAGATCTCGCGAAAGCGTGCGTATGCGGCACGCGCGTTGGCGATGGCGGCCTTGCCGGCCAGATCGCTGCGACCCTGCTCGGCCAGCTGCTTGTCGACGACGGTGTCGACGCGCGAGACGAAGAAGCTGGCAACCGAGCGGACGTCGAGCGAAAGCCCGGCCTCGCGGCGGCGCTCAAGGCCGCGGATGTAGGCCTCGGCCACAGCGGCGTAGTTCTCGACCGAGAAGAGCAGGGTGATGTTGATGTTGATGCCCTCGAAGATCGCCTCTTCGATGTAGGGGACGCTCTCGGGCGTGCCCGGAATCTTGATCATCAGGTTGGGCGCTCCGACGCGCTCGTGGTACATGCGCGCCTCGTCAAGCGTGCGGCCGGTCGTGTCGCGCGCAAGCTCGGGCCCGACCTCGAGCGAGACAAAACCATCAAGACCGCCGGTCGCCTCGTGCACCGGACGCAGCACCTCGCAGGCATCGCGCACGTCGGTCACAGCGATGTCCTGGTAGATCGCCATGGCGTCCTTGCCCTCGGCAAAGCCGCGGCGGATGATCTCGTCGTAGTCGTCCGAGCCCTGCACGGCGTTCTCGAAGATCGCCGGATTGCTGGTGACGCCGCGCAGCGAATACTCGGAGGTGAAGCGTGCCAGCGTCCCGTCCTCGATCAGGCTGCGGCTGATCTGGTCGAGCCAGACGCTGGTGCCGAGCTCGGTGAGCTTGGCCAGTCGCTGGTTGCTCGTTGCGGTGTTCATCTGTCTCTCCCCTCGTTGTCTCTTGTCAGTCTGGCCAACGGACGCCCCCGCGTGTCCGGTTGCCAGGGCGCGCGCTCAGCCGCCGGCCACTGCGGCA
>JBIQMF010000111.1:0-6197 GCA_044463545.1 Solirubrobacterales bacterium | reverse complement strand
ATCGCAAGCGGGCCGGCCGGCGTCGCCAGGGGTTCGAGGTTCTCCAGCGCATCAGCCCCGTACACGCCCGACTGGTCGACGCAGAAGTAGCGCACGCCGTGGCGCGCCAGCGCCTTGTCGACACCGCGCTCGAATGCGCACTCAGGCAGCCAGACTCCGCCGCCAGCACCGAACCGGCGGGCGTGTGAGGCAAGCCCGCCGGCCAGTTGCAGGTCGAGGCCCGTGTCGGTCGCGAGCAGCGGCAGGATCGCGTGCGTGGCCGGTCCGCCGATGAGTTCGGCGCCGTCGTCGGCCAGACCGCGGAAGTAGGCGTTGAGGTCGCGTCCGAGCTCGCCGTCGAAGCGTTCTGCCGCCCGGCGGTAGCACTCAATCTGCGGGGCCAGCGCTGCGTGCAGGTCGGGACGGCCGACTTCGAGGAAGGCCGCCATGTCTTCGCCGAAGCAGTACTCGCGTGAATCTGCGACCCATGCGCCGAAGCGCTCCCCGTCGGCCCCTGCCAGAGCCTCGAACTGGTCGGCCAGCACCGGGGTCACGCCGATCGTCACCGGGTGTCCACGCACGGCCTCGCCGACGCGCAGGTAGGCGTGACCGATCGTCTCCCACAGCCACTGCTCGCCGAACGGCCAGACGCCGCGCCCGAGCACCGCGGGCATGTGCGTGTGCAGGACGACCGCCAGGCGTCCGATCGTGGCCGGCGTCGCCATCGACTCAGGCCTTCGGACTGCGACAGACGGCGACGAAGTCGAGCGCCGACTCGAGCGCCTCGTCGTCGCCTTCCCGCAGCACGAAATCGCGCTCGCTGATGGCCGGCGTGAAGCGGTCGTAGAAGAGCCTGCTGATCTTCAGTCCCTTGTGGATCTCATCCCAACGGGCGTGGCGCAACGCGAGTTCGTGCAGGCGCAGCTTGCGCGCATGGAAGACACCGTGGATGCGGACGTCCTCGAAGACCTCCTCGCAGAGCTCGCGGAACTCGTGCGGTCGGTACTCCTTGACGTGCCACGGATTCTCCGACTTCTCGGCCCCCTCGGGAGCCAGCGTCAGGAGGTTGGGTGTGGAGACATGGACAACCCCGCCCGGCGCCAGCAGCGAGGCGAAGTGGCGCAACACCGCCTGCGGGTCCTGCACGTGTTCGATCGTCTGCAGAAAGGTCACGACGTCCTGTGGCTCGGCCGGGCGGTACGACTCGATCAGGTCGCGCACGATCGTGATCTTCTCCGAGCTGTACTTGGCATCGGCGTGTGCGAAGGCCTCGGGATTTGCGTCGACGCCGATCACGTGGGCGGCGCGCCCGGCCAGCACGGCGGTGCCGTAGCCCTCGCCACAGGCCATGTCGGTCACGCGAAGTCCGTCCACCTGCCCGGCAATCCACTTGTAGACGACGAGGTGGCGACGGAACCAGTAGTTCTCCTCCGGCAGGTCGGGCAACGTGCGCTCACCGGTCAGCTCGAGCGGCGGTACGCCCTCGGGCTGGTTGAGCTGGACGTACTTGATCTCGTCGGTCTCGGGCATCGGCGCGCCACTATAGTTGCGCCACTTATGGCCCTCACCGCACAAGAGATCAAAGACGCCAACATCGCCTACCACGACGCCGCCGCCGAGGAGTACGACGGCAAATGGGGAATCGACTACGGCGAGATCGGCCAGTCGCAGGTTCGCATCAAGACGCAGAAGGTGCTCGGGCGCGACCCGCACTTTACGCGCGCCCTCGAGATCGGTTCGGGGACCGGCTACCTCTCGCTCAACATGATGCTGGCCGGCATGATCGATGAGGTTGTCTGCACCGACATCTCGGAAGGCATGCTGGGCGTCGTCGAAGCATCGGCCGAACGCCTCGGTCTGGGCGACCGCGTCTCAACCGTGCACACCGAGGCCGAGGGCCTGCCCTTTGCCGACGAGTCTTTCGACCTCGTCTTCGGCCACGCCATCATCCACCACCTGCCCGACCTGCAGGAGAGCTTCAACGAGTTCTTCCGCGTGCTCGCGCCCGGCGGGAAGGTCTTCTTCGCCGGCGAGCCCTCAGAGCGCGGCGACAAGATCGCCCGCGTGCCCAAGCAGGTCGGCCACAAGCTCTCTCCGCTCTGGCGCCGCGCGCTGGGCGTCGGCCAGCTCTCTGCCCGCGAGGCCGAGAAGGTCGCGGCCGGCGAGCGCTCCCAGGAGTACATCGACGGGCACGCCGTTGAACACCTTGTCGACGTCCACGCCTTCAAGCCCGGCGACCTCTCGACCTACGCGAAGACCGCTGGATTTGAAGACGTGCGCGTGATCGGCGAGGAGCTCTCAGCCAACTGGTTCGGCTGGTTCAACCGTGCGCTCGAGGCCGACGGCGTGCCCGAGGACATCCCTTGGAGCTGGCGCCAGTACGCCTACCGCGGCTACCTCGGCTTTCAGTGGTTTGACCGCAAGGCCCTCGAAGGCCGCCTGCCGGCATCGATCTTCTACAACCTCATGATCGGGGCCACGAAGCCGCGCTGATCGACGCCGCGGCACCGCGGCGGCTCAACCCTGTGGCGGCCCGAACTCAGTGGGCAGGGAGCTTGCCGCCCACTCGGCGATACCGCCGTCGACCGAGAAGGCCCTGCAGCCGGGGCGCGCGCCCTCAAAGATGTCGGCCGCGGACTGCGAGCGGTGACCGCCTGCGCAGTAGAAAACGACCTGCTCGGCCGCCTCGACCAGCTCGGGGTTGCCTTCGTACTCGGAGAGCGGCACCAGCGTCGCGCCGGGGATACGCAGCTCATCCCACTCATAGCCCTCGCGGCAGTCGATCAGCAGGGCGCCGTCCTCTTCGACGAGACGCCTGGCCTCGTGCACGTCAATTCGTTCCATGGCGGCCAGCCTACGCGGTGGTCCGGCTCAGCCGATCGATCGCTGCGCCGAAGAACGCGTTCTCCTCGTCGGAGCCGCAGGTGACACGAAACGCCCCCGGCGCGCCGAACCCGGAAAGTTCGCGTACGGCGACACCCAGCCGCAGCAGCCGCTTCTCGAGATCGGCACCGCTGCCGGCCGCGGCCTCGGCAAAGACAAAGTTCGCGCGCGAGGCGATCGGCTTGTGGCCGGCCAGCGAGAGGTACTTGAAGATCTGTGTGCGCGCCTCGCGTACGTGGTCGACACGCCGCCAGACCTCGGCCTGGTCGTCGAGCGACGCCAGTGCCGCGCGCTGGGCCAGCGTGTTCACGTTGAAGATGTTGCGCATGCGATCGACGGCCGCGATCACCGCCGGTAAACCCAGTCCGTAGCCGATCCGCAGGCCGGCCAGTCCGTAGACCTTGCTGAAGGTCCGCAGCACGATGAGGTTCTCGGCGCCCTCGCGGATGAGCTGCGGCCCTTCCGGCTCGTCGTCGCCGGAGGCGTACTCGGCGTAGGCCTCGTCGAGCACGCACAGCACGTGATCCGGGAGCCCCGCGATGAACTCGCGCACCGCCCCGCGTGAGGCCAGTCGACCGGTCGGGTTGTTGGGGTTGCAGATGTAGACGATGCGCGTCGAGGGATAGACGGCCTCGCGCATCGCAGTGAAGTCGATCTCCCACTCTTCGTTGAGACTGACCGGCCGCGCCTCGGCTCCGGTCGTGCGGCAGGCCGCGATGTAAGTCGGAAACGACGGCCAGGGGAAGACGCCGTTGTCGCCGCTCTCGAGCACGCTGGCCGCGGTCAGGCGGATGAGCTCGTCGGCGCCGTTACCCAGCACCACGTGCTCGGCGGCAAGCCCGTTGAGCGACGCGATCTTCTGGCGCAACGCCGGTGCCGCCGAGTCGGGATAGCGGCGCAGCTCGTCGGCGTCGAGTTCGTCGATGAGCACGCGGCGTGCGGACGGCGTCGGACCGAAAGCGCCTTCGTTGGAGGCAAGTTTGTGGATGCGCTCGATCCCCAGCTCGGCCTGCAGGCGTTCGACCGGGGGCTGGGCGACGTACGGCTTCAGCTCATGGACATAGCTCTTGAACGGCATCGGCCCCAGCGTAAAGGGCGCAGGGGTCGGCGCCGTCACTGCCCGCTCAGTGCGGCCTGAAACTCGCCCTGGTAATAGACATCGGCCTCGCCGTGGCGACGCCGGAAGGCGGCCAGGTCGGCCATCAAGGATGCCACCGTGGCGGCGCTGACGTCCTCTGGTGGCACGAGCGCCCCAAGCTCGACGATCGTCTCGGCGCGGCCGCGCCCCAGACGCGTGCGCACGGGCAGCAGCGCGCAGCCCATCTCGCGGATCAGCTTGACGGTGGCAAAGCCGACGGAGCGCGTCAGCAGCTTTCCTTCGTGCTCGCCGCTGCCGGCGAAGTCGGGCGCGCCGCCGGGCGCCATCGACCAGAGGGTGTGCAGGCCGCCGGCGTCGGGTGGCGTCGTCGCCGCCGCGATCGTCTCGGCGCGCAGCTGGGCGTTGTAGCGCTTGCGGAACTCGCGCGGGATGCCCGACTCGATCATCTGCGGCGTCACCGGGAAGGAGAGGTGCGGGTTGACGACGAGCTGCTGCAGGCGCAAGAAGGTGAGCCGCCCCGGCACCAGGCGCGGACCGATGACGATCGGCGCCGTACCGCGCGTGGCAACACCGTGCGAGCGCGAGATCATGGCTTCGAGCAGGCGCTGCCTGTCTCCCCTGCCGCGGTCTGCCTCGCTGCGCGCCACCCCCATGCACGCCGCGAGCAGCGACAGCGCGGCCTGCAGGTCGACGTCGTGCCCGTTGATGAGCGCCACGGGATACCGGCGCAGGGCAGCGAGCAGTTGCGGCGCAAGCGCCACAAAGGGGGCGACAAAGCTGGCGTCGATCTCTTTGCTGCTGAGCTTGTGCGAGCGGCCGAGGATGCCTTTGCCGACCGGCACACTGAAGCGATTGGGGCGCGCCGGCCACCAGGTTCGCGAGTAGTCACAGAGCGGGTCGTCAGGGTTCCACGGGACGGTACGGGCGAAGGCAGCCATGCCCGACCTCTGCAGATAGCGCTCGGTGAACTCACGCGTCAACAGCTCATGCGCGAGCTGCACCTGCTGCTGATCGACACCTCCCCCCGTTGCACAAGTTGTTCGCACAACTTTCCTAACCCCGCCGCGGCGGGTTCGTTTCAAGGCGTCAGGAGTTTTTTCAGCGCGTCCCGATGCGGCGGAAGAGCACACCCACGACCGGCATGGCCACGACAAGCATGCCGATGCACCAGATGAACGCCAGCTCGACCGAGTTGCCGGGGTCCAACCCGCTGGTCAGGGCGCGCACGGCGTCGACGACGACCGAGACGGGCTGGTGCTCGGCAAAGTGCGACAGGCCGCTGGGCATCGTCGACGGGTCGACGAAGGCCGAGCTCAGGAAGGTGAGCGGCATGATGATCACGAACGAGAGCTGCTGAAGCGCCTCGACGTTGGGAATCAGCAGGGCCATGATTGCGCCCAGCCACGAGATCGCGAAGCAGAAGACAAGCATGATCACGGAAGCGAGCGCCCACTCGCCGACGCTGCCGTCAGGTGTGTAGCCGACGATCACGCCGACGACAACCATCACGATGATCGTGAAGACGGTGCGCAGGACGTCGGCGACGGTGCGCCCGGTGATGATGGCGCTGCGCGCCATCGGCAGCGTGAAGAAGCGCTCGATGATCCCCTTCTCGAAGTCGTAGGCCAGCGAGATCGCCGTGGTCAGCGCGCCGAAGGCGATCGTCTGGACGAAGATGCCGGGCATCAGGAAGTCGACGTAGTCAAAGCCCGGGATCTGGATGGCCCCGCCGAAGACGTAGCGGAAGAGCAGCACAAACATGATCGGCGAGACGGTGATCCCGACGAGGATCTCGGGGCTGCGGAAGGTGTGCTTGAGCGAGCGCATGAACAGCAGCCAGGTGTCCTCAAAGACGCGCATCATCGCCCTTCCTCTGCTTCCTCGTCCTCGACGTGCTCGCCGGTCAGGAGCAGGAAGACGTCGTCAAGTGTGGGGCGGTGGACGAACACCTCCGCGATCTCGGCGCCCGAATCCTCGACGCGCTGGATCAGCGCCGCGATCTGGCCCGCCCCACCGGTCAGTGCAAAGTTGACCGTCAACTCCTCGTCGTCCTGCTCGAGCAGCTCGGCGCCGGCCTCCTGCGCCGTCGCCCGGCCACGCGCCAGGGCCGCGGCATCAGAAAACTTGAACTCGAGCCGCTGGCCGCCGACCCGTTGCTTGAGCTCGGCCGAGGTGCCGCGCGCGATCACCTTGCCGTGATCGATCACGATGATCTCGTCGGCAAGGTTGTCGGCCT
>JBIQMF010000110.1:0-6214 GCA_044463545.1 Solirubrobacterales bacterium | reverse complement strand
CCTTCGTCAACGGCGGCTTCGACGCGCCCTCGCCCGGCGTCTCAAACCTCGAGGCGCTGAGTCCGCGTGAGGTCGAGATCCTGCAACTGCTGGCCGAGGGCAAGCGTGCCAAGGACATCGCCAACGAGCTCTCGCTGAGCCCTGCCACGGTGCACACGCACGTGCGCAACGCCATCAGCAAACTTGAGGTCGACACGCGCACGCAGGCCGTCGCGCTGGCCGTGCGTTTCCGTTACCTCGTCGACGCCCCCGAGATCGAGGACGACGGCGAGGGCGGCGAGACGCTGCCGCAGTCCTGAGCCCAGCTGAAGCCGCGGGTGAGAGCCCGCCCATTTCGCAGTTACAGTTTCCCGCGGAGGGTTGGCAGAGCGGTTGAATGCGCTGGTCTTGAAAACCAGTAACGGGGCAACTCGTTCGAGGGTTCGAATCCCTCACCCTCCGTTTCAGCTACAAACGCCAGCGCGGCTGGCCAACCCAGTCGTGGGCGGACCCGGCGACTGCCCGATCCGCCCACGAGAGCCGTCGGACGACTACTGGCTGAGGTGGTTGAAGACGCCGGCGACGATGCAGTCGGCACCGAGGTAGTTGAGGCCCAGCGCAATTCCCTCGGAGTTGGTGGTGATCATCTTGCCGTCGGGTCCGAGGACGAATCCGGAGTCGATCTGACTGCCGACAGAGGTTTCGCCCGCTGTGTCGAAGTAGTACTCAAAGTCGCGGTTGTCTTCATCGGTCGCAACGTTGAGGAAGTTGTTCGGATCGTCACCGCCGTACAAGTCATCTTCTCCTGAGAGGATCGCGCCGTCCTGCGTCGTCTTTCCGAGGAGAGTGATGCCTTCGTTGCCCCCCTCGTTCCCCACGCACTTGGCCTCGATCGAGACCGAGCCGTTCTGCGCGACCGTTGCCGTCTGGCCGAAGCTCATCCTCAGGAAGACACTCGACTGGCCCGAGAGTCCGGATGCAAGATCTGCCTGGGCCGCGCTCGGCACCTTGCCCAGCGTTGCCGTGTTGACCTTGTCGCCGGTGACCGCGTTGTTCTGAATCTTCGAGCTCGTGACCGCGCCGTTCTTGATCTTCGAGTTTGTGACTGCGCTGTTCTTGATCTTCGAGCTGGTGATTGCGCTGTTCTTGATCTTGGCGTTGGTCACGGCCTTGCTCTTGATCTTGGCCGAGGTGACAGCGTTCTTCTTCAGCTGGGCCGAGCCGATGCTGTTCTTGGCGGCGGCGTATGCCGTCCCGCTCAACGCCAGGAACAGTGCCGCGCATGCGACGATGTTCGAGAAGCTCATCTGCTTGCGGATTGTTTTCACAATCGTCTCCTTGATTCTGTGTATGACCGCGGTTGCGGCCGGGGGAGTGTAAGCGCGAAATCGGACGACGACAATCTGCCCACAGCCCGCCCACTCGCGTATATTGCCTGCGGCAGACAAATCCACTCGGGGATCTGTCTCGGGAGGTAATCCTGTGGAAACAACTGACCAGATACGCGACTTGATCGTCGACAACTCGAGCCTCTCCGCGTCCGACGTCAGCGACGCCTCGGCCGACCTCTTTGCGGCCGGGCTCTCCTCGCTCGACTGTGTGCGCATCCTGCTGGCCGTCGAGGATGAGCTCGAACTCGAACTGCCCGAAGAGCTGATCAACCGCGAACTCTTCACGACCGTCGCAAATCTTGCTGCCGCGGTCAAGGAGATTCTGGGAGCGGCTGCTTGATGGACACCGACAAGAGCCGCGAACTGATCGCCGAGCTGGCGCGGCTGGCCGACGAGAAGATTGCTCCAGCCGCCGCAGATGTCGACGAGAACTCGCGGCTGCCGCACGAAGCAGTCGAGGTGATGCGCGAGCTGCGGCTCTTCTCGGCGTCGCTCCCGGAGGAGTACGGAGGGCTCGGCCTGGCGCCGCCCGTACTGACCGAGATCGCCTCGACCCTGGGCCGTCGCTGCGCATCGAGCGCGATGGTCTACGCGATGCACGAGGCGCAGCTCGAGAGCCTGCGCTTCGGCGGCGCCGGCAATCCCCACTTTGACGCCATCCTGCGCGAGATCGCAGACCAGCAGTTGCTCATCGCATCGGTCACCTCCGAGGCCGGCATCGGCGGCAACATCCGCGCCAGCAACACCGCCGCTGAAGCCGGCGGCGAGCGCGTTGTCTTCGAGAAGCAGTCGCCGACGCTCTCCTACGGCGAACACTGCGACGCCTTTCTGATCACGGCGCGCCGCGCCGGCGACGCCCAGGAGTCAGACCAGGTGATGGTCTGGGCGCGCAAGGAAGAGGTCGAACTCGAGAAGCTCGGCGAGTGGGACATGATGGGTATGCGCGGAACCTGCAGCCCGCCCTTCAAGCTGACCGTCGACGTTCCCGCCACGAACATCGTCGACGCCCCCTTCGGCACGATCGCCGCGCACCGCATGGTTCCGTGGTCGCACCTCTTGTGGGCATCGTGCTGGGAAGGCGTGGCCTCCAGCACCTTCGACACGGCCTCGCTGGCCAGCCGCAAGCGTGCGCGCAAGCAGCTCGCAGACGGCAAGGAGATCGGCGAGCCGCGACTGTCCGACGCCTACTCCGAACTGCAGTCGCTGCGCGCCATCATCCGCGAGTTCGCACGCGTCTATGCAGAGCAGGCGGCGGCCGCACCCAGCTGGCGCGACGCCGAGAAGGTGCGCGTGCTCACCACCGACGCGATGTCGCTGAAGCTCAACGCCTCGATGCTCTCTTCGAAGATCGCCGAGCAGTCGCTCGAGATCATCGGCATGCCCGGCTACGCAAACCGCGGGCCGCTTTCGGTGACGCGCCAGATCCGCGACCTCTTCGCGGGCCGCATGATGGTCTCCAACGAACGGCTGCGCCAGACGAGCGGACAGTTGCTGCTGGTGGGTGGCGACCTGTGAGTGCGGAGGCCCCGCAGCTGCACAGCTTCGACGAGCAGTCACTGCGCCAGCACGGTTGGCTCACGCAGTGGAACGCACCCGGCGTCGCAGGCTTCACCGGCCAGTGGGAAGCCGTGATCGACGGCCTGCAGGCGATGATCACTGCCAGCGAGAGCGTGCCGCCGGAAGACACCCTCAACTTCCCACCGGTGATCGCGCGCAGCGTGATCGACACCACCGAGTACGCCGAGTCCTTCCCGCACCTGCTCGGCACGATCAAGACTCTCGAGGAGTCGGCGGCGGCCGAGTATCTGCACGCCGTCGGCCAGGGGACGCCCGAGGACGAGCTGCGCGAGGTCTCGGACGTCGTGCTGGTGCCGGCCACCTGTTACAGCCTCTACCCGCTCGTCGCCGAGGCCGGCCGCGTGCCTGCCGGCCGCACGTTCAGCGTGATGGGCAACTGCTTCCGCGCGGAGGCATCGACCGAGCTCGGGCGCTTCCGCTCCTTCCGCATGCGTGAGTTTGTGCATTTCGGCGACATGAACGCAACCACCGCCTGGCGCGACCGCCGCGCCGACGTCGCCATCGAGCTCTTCGCGCGCCTCGGTATGCAGGGCGAGAAGGAGCTGGCCACGGACCCCTTCTTCCGCCCGCTTCAGCGCGTGATGGCACCGTCGCAGCTCGAGCAGCAGCTCAAGTACGAGATCGTCGTGCCGATCACGGCCGAGCGCAGGATCGCCATTGCATCGGCCAACCTGCACAAGGACCACCTCTGCCACCGCTTCGAGATCCACAGCGAAGACGGTGAGATCGCCACCAGCACCTGCGCGGCCTTCGGCCTCGAGCGCATCGTGCTCTGCCTGATCGCCCACCACGGCCTCGACCCCGAGGGCTGGCCGGACGCCGTCCGGCGTGAGCTCGGCGTCTGAGCGCCGACTGACCGGCCGCACCGCAATAGTGTTCGGCTCCCTGTCCTGAAGCTGTAGGAGCGGCGCACATGAAGATCGAAGTCTGGGCCGACATCGTCTGCCCGTGGTGTTACATCGGGGCCGTGCGCCTGCGCAAGGCCGTCGCCGCATACGACGACCCCGCCGCGGTGCAGTGGACCACCCGCTCCTTCGAGCTCGATCCCTTCGCAGACGACGTGCCGGCGCCGATCGCACAGCACCTGGCCCAGAAGTACTCGGTGAGCGCCGAAGAGGCGGCGCAGATGGACGCACGCCTGCAAGCACTTGCCGACGCCGAAGGGGTGCCCTACACCAGCGACCGCAAGGTCGCAAACAGCCACAACCTCCACCGCGTCGTCCATCTAGCGCGCGAGTTTGAGGCCGGCGAGCAGCTCTTTGAGCGCCTGCAGCACCTCTACTTCGGGGAGGGCGCGGACGTCTTTTCCACTGACCTGCTGACCCGCGAGGCGGCCGAACTGGGCGTCCCGCAGGACCGCGTGGTCGATCTTCTGGCCTCTGACGAGTACAAGGAAGCCGTCCAGTCCGACCAGAACGAGGCTCGCCAACTGGGCGTCACAGGCGTGCCATTCACAGTGCTTGCGCGGAAACTGGCCATTCCGGGCGCGGTTTCGAGCGAGCAGTTTCTCGATGCGCTGAAAAAAATTTCGTAGTTCTGCACAATCAGTTAGGGAGACCTAATACAATGCCGACCACGTGGCTAGGAATTAGCTCACGGAGCGACACACCGCGTGTCTCAGGCAAGGACACAGTTCCCCGATCAAGCATCTCGGCGCTGTGCTGAAACCGCATTCGGCTCCAGAGCAGATTCCAAGAGCCACGTCCAACTGCAAACCGCCCCGGCCGAGACGAACTGACGGGGGTCGATCTCTCGGCCGGGGCTGGTTCGCTCATCCCCTGCTCGTTGCGCCCCCGCTCCTTGGCGTCCCTGCTCCTGTCCTCTGACCTTCGGCCGGTGGGCTCGCTCCGATCTCCTCGGTCAGGCGGACGCCGTCAGTTGCGCACAAGCGGGTACTTGAGACCCGTCTCGCTGTGGCAGCGGTAGCCGGCCGGATTCTTCGCCAGGTACTGCTGGTGGTGCGGCTCGGCATAGAAGAAGTCGCGCTCAGGGTCGATCGCGACGACCTCGGTCGTGATGTCGCCGTAGCCGGCCTGCCTGAGCACCTCCTGGTAGCGCTCCTTCGACTGCTGGGCCAGGGCGTGCTGCTGGCCGGTGGTCGTGTAGATGCCGCTGCGGTACTGCGTGCCGATGTCGTTGCCCTGGCGCATTCCCTGGGTCGGGTCGTGGTGCTCCCAGAAGCGCGCCAGCAACTCTTCGTAGCTGATCACTTCCGGGTCAAATGCCACGAGCGCGGCCTCGGTGTGGCCGGTCATGCCCGTGCAGACCTCTTCGTAGGTGGGGTTGGGCGTGAACCCCGCGACGTAGCCGACGGCCGTGCTGTAGACGCCGTCCTGCTGCCAGAAGTCCTCCTCGGTGCCCCAGAAGCAGCCGTTGGCCAGCACCGCAAGCTCGATCCCGTCCGGCCAGGGACCCTTGATCTGACGGCCGCTGACAAAGTGGTGCGGCCCCGGGTCGATCGGTTCGGCGCGGCCGGGCAGTGCCGCTGCCGGCGAGGGCATCTCGGGTGTGTGGCGGGTGAAAAGGCTCATGTACCCAACTTACTGCGCGCCCGCCTGCCGCAGGCCGGGCACATAGACTCCGCCGCATGTCCCGCCCTCTCGATCCGGCGTCACGCCTGGCCCTTTACGAGTCGCTGTTCGCCGAGCGCGGCGAGCCCTTCGCCTTTGTCGACATGGACGCGCTGTGGCAGAACGCCGAGGCCATGCTGCAACGCGCGGCCGGGGTTCCGATCCGCGTAGCCAGCAAGTCACTGCGCTGCCGCGCCGTGATCCAGCGCATTCTCGAGCGCGACGCGCGCTTCCGTGGACAACTCAACTTCACGCTGCAGGAGATGCTCTGGCTCGACGAGCAGGGCTTCTCTGACCTGCTGCTGGCATACCCCTCGGTCGACGGCACTGCGCTGGCGGCGCTGGCGGCGCGCACGGCCGAGCACCCGGACAGCGCACCGACGACGATCGTCGACTGCGTCGAGCAGCTCGACCTGATCGACCGCGCCCACGGCGGCGGACCGCCGGTGCGGGTGGCGATCGACGTCGACTGCGGATTCTGGCTGGGCGGCGGCAAGGTGCGCCTCGGACCCAAGCGCTCGCCCATCCACACCACCGACCAGGCGCTCGACCTTGTACACCAGATCCTGCGCCGCAAGAGCGTGAAGCTCGTCGGCATGATGTTCTACGAAGGCCAGATCGCCGGGCTCGGCGACGACGCACCCGGCGCGGCCAACCTGCTCAAGAACCAGGCCGTGCGCCAGTTGCAGAAGCGCT
>JBIQMF010000109.1:0-6244 GCA_044463545.1 Solirubrobacterales bacterium | reverse complement strand
CGTAGGCCCAGAAGGAGAGCGGGCGCTGTTTCGTCAACTCGACATCGAGCTGGCGGATCGAGCCCGCGGCGAGGTTGCGCGGGTTTGCGTAGGTGGCGATCCCCTCCTCTGCGCGCTGCTCGTTGAGCGCGTGGAAGTCGGCCCGGCGGATGTAGACCTCGCCGCGCACCTCGAAGGTCTGTGGCGGCGGATCGACGGGCAGCTCGGTCGGGATCTCGGCGATCGTCAGCACGTTCTGGGTGACGTCCTCGCCGATCACCCCGTTGCCGCGCGTGACGGCGCGCGCGAGCTTGCCGGACTCGTAGATCAGCGACATCGCAAGTCCGTCGATCTTGCCCTCGACGACAAACTCGAGCTCGGGCGCGTTGATGCCCTCCTGCGCGAGGCGGTTCTTGAGGCGCGTCTCCCACGCCTGCAGTTCGGTGTCGCTGCGCGCATTGGCCAGCGAGAGCATCGGCTGCAGGTGACGAACCTGCTCAAAGCGCCCCGACGGCGCGCCGCCCACCTTCTGCGTGGGCGAGTCCGGCGCGGCAAGTTCGGGGTGCTCGCGCTCGATGGCGCGCAGCTCGTCGAGCAGGGCGTCGTACTGGGCGTCGGTGACCTCGGGGGCGTCCTGCTCGTAGTAGAGCCGGCCGAGCCTTGCGACTTCGGCGCGCAGTTCTCGGGCGCGCTGCTGGATTTCTGCGGGGGCTGCCAATGCCACTACAGCTTCGCGGATCGGGCGGCGGCGAAACGCAGCGCGCAGCGCGCCCTGGCGCGGCGCAACTGCGCCGCGCCAGGACTGTTCATATCCTCGAAGGCCGCGTGCAGGACGCGCGCGGCCCAACCCCATGCGAATTCGGATTCTGGTCACTACAGCCACCGTCGCGCTGCTCTGCGCGCTGTTGCCCGCTGCGGCCCAGTCGGCGCGCTCGCTGACGCGGATCGCGCCCAATCAGACGTTTGACCGCCTGACGGCGGCCGGCGCCTGGTCGTTCTTCGGCGACTCGCGCGCCGTCGAGGTGCGGGGCAAGATCTTTGTCGGCTGGACGACGATGCGCGGGCAGGTGCAGGTCGGTCAGTTTGACCCCGCCACGCGCTCGACGAAGATCGTGACGCTGGGACCGCGCCTCTCCGACGGCGACGACCACGAGAACCCCTCGCTGCTGGTCAAGAAGGATGGCCGCATCATGGCCTTCTACTCGCCGCACTCCGGGCGGATCTACCCCAAGAAGCGCAAGTCGCAGCTCTACTACCGCACGACCAGAAGGCCCGCCGACATCAGCAGCTGGACGAAGTACCGCACGCTCAAGAGCAACACCAGCGACGGGAGGCTCGGCTACACCTATCCGAACCCGGTGCGCCTCCCCGGCGACAAGATCTTTCTGACCTGGCGCGGCGGCGACTGGCTGCCGGCTGTCGCGACCTGGAACGGCAAGCGCTGGTCGCGCGCCCGCGGAATGATCTACAGCCCGCATCCGCGCCGCCCCTACGTGAAGACGGCCGAAGGTCGCGGCGGCACGGTGCTCATCGGGTTCAACCAGGACAACCCGCGCCAGACGCGTACCAACACCTACTTCATGCGCTACAAGCCCGGCCGCGGCTATTACCGCGCAGACGGCAGGAAGATCACCTCAGCGGGCAGGCGCGTGGCAGCGCAGAAGGGCGGCGTGGTCGCCTGGAACGGCCAGAACGGCCGCACCTGGGTGATGGACGTCGCCGAGGACAGATCTGGACGACCCGTCGTGCTCTATGCCGCCGGCGACCGCCACACCGAGATGTACTTCTTCCTTGCACGCTTTGAGCGCGGCCGCTGGAAGCGCACGCGCATCGTCGGTCACGGCTACAACGGGCGCTCGAAGATCCCCGCGAGCTACCGCTACTACCCCTCTGCCGGGGCGGCGCTCGACCACAAGGACCCCACGGTCGTCCACCTCTCGCGCGCCGTCGGCAAGTCGCTGCAGATGCGCGTCGAGACCTGGCGCCTGAAGCGCGCCAGCTCGCTGACCTCTGGCTGGAACATCACGCGCAGGAGCCCGCTGGACCAGAACTGCTTCCGGCCCACCGCCGTCCGCGGCGGCAGGGTCGGGGACGTGGCGATGCTCTGCGGCTCCTACCTCAGCTGGCTCAACTTCCCCTCCGGTGTGTACCTGGCGCGCGATCGCGACTGACCGCCGAGCGGGGCAGGCGGCCTCGGCCCTGCAGCTTCGCCCCGGCAGGCTCGGCCGGGCAGGCTCGGCCCGGCAGGCTCAGTCGAGCAGCGTCGCCTCGGCAGGCGGCGTCCCGCGCGAGCCCTCGGGCACCAGCGCCTCGAGGTCGAAACGCGCGAGGTCTTCGATGCTGTCGCGGCTCGTAAGGTCGTAGTGCACGGGCGTGACGGCGATGCAGCCCTCGGCGATGGCCTCAAAGTCTGTGCCGTCCTCGTTGACGTAGGACGGGTCGTCGCCATAGATGCGGTAGCGCTTGCGGCTGCCCTCCTCGGACTGCAGTTCAAGCTTGTCGCGGTAGATGCGCTTGCCGAGCGTGCAGACTCGCGCAGTCTCGATCGGGCCGGCCGGCACGTTGACGTTGAGGATCGTCCCGTCCTGCCACGGCAGGTCGTCGATGCGCTCGACGAGCCCGGCGACAAAGCTGGCAGCGTTGTCGAAGTCCATCTCCTCGCCGAAACTCCAGCCCATCGCCCCGCGCCGCGCCTGCTGGCTGGCCGCGATCGCCGGGATCCCCAGGATCACGCCCTCGAAGGCCGCGGCGACGGTGCCGCTGTAGGTGACGTCATCACCGAGGTTTGCCCCGTGGTTGATGCCCGAGACGATCAGCTCGGGCGTCCACGGCAGCAGCCCCAGCGTCGCAAAGCGGACACAGTCGACGGGCGTGCCGTCGGTCTGAAAACCCTTGGTGCCGTCGCCGAAATCGACCTCTTCGACGTAAAGCGGGGCGCGCGTCGTGATGCCACGCCCGATGGCGCTGCGGTTCGAATCCGGAGCGATCACGGCCAGCTCGATCTCCGGCACGTCCAGCAGCGCCCGGCGGACGCTGTGCAGGCCGCTGGCCTGAATGCCGTCGTCGTTGGTCAACAGAACTTTCATCGTGCCTGATCCTACGTGTCGGCCGCCAAAGCTTGACCAAAGCTGACAGCGGCCAGATACAGCCCATGTGCGGGCGCCGTGCCGCCGCCGGCAGATCGCGGAGCGCCCTCGAGCAGAGCCTGCAGCTCGTCCAACGAACGGGTGCCGCGCGCCACGTCGATCTGAAACGCCGTCAACGAGCGCACCATCCTCCGCGTGAAGCTCGTCCCCGTGACCTCAAACTCAAGGAGGCCGTCAACCTCACGCCAACTGGCAGCGAGCACGCGTCGCAGATAACTCTCGTAGGGCTGCTTCGAGAGCGTGAAGGCCTCAAAATCATGCAGTCCGACCAGCGCCGAGGCAGCAGCATCAAGCAACTCCCGCTCGAGCCGATACGCACACCACCACGCCCGCCCGCGCAAGAGCGCGCTGCGTTGACGCTGATTCCACACTCGGTAGACATAGGTCCGCGAGACGGCATCGGCCCGGGCGTCGAACGCCTCTTCGACCGGCTCCGATGCAAGCACCGCCACATCATCCGGCAAAAGTGCATTCAACGACCGCGCAGCCGCCGGCTCGCCAGGGTGCGACGCAACCTGCGCAAGCGCATGAACGCCGGCATCAGTACGCCCGGCAACCGTCAGCGCAGTGGGTTCACGCCGAACCACCGCAAGCGCCCGCTCAAGCTCCCCCTGAACGGTCCGCTGTCCGGGCTGCCTTGCCCAACCACGGAACAGAGTTCCGTCATATTCAACAGTCAACTTGGCAGCCACAAGCGCAATTCTGACGCATCAACACGGCCGCCCCGCCAAGGACCATGGTGGCTGAGCAGCCCAGTATTGCGGCGGCTGAGCCGCCACCAAGCTCAGGCGTCAGAACGGTCGACCAGCTCGAGGTAGACCATCTCGGTCGAGTCCGAGCGACGGGGTCCGAGCTTGAGGATGCGCGAGTAACCACCAGGACGGTCGGCGTAGCGCGGCGCAATCTCATCGAACAGCTTGTGCACGATGAACTTGTCGTTGTTGAGGGCAGCCAGCGCCTGGCGGCGCGCGTGCAGGTCACCCTGCTTGGCCAGCGTGATGATCTTCTCGAGCTCCGGCTTGACGGCCTTGGCCTTGGCCTCGGTCGTCTTGATCCGCTCGTGGTCGATCGTCTCCTTGATCAGGTTGGCGAAGAGAGCCTTGCGGTGCGCGGAGTCGCGCGAGAGCTTGTTGCGTTTCTTGTTGTGGCGCATGGTGGTGCTTGGAGAAAGGTAGACGGTCTAGCCCTTGAGTGCCAGGCCACGGTCGGCGAGCACGTCGACGACCTCCTGGATGCTCTTGCGGCCGAAGTTCGGGATCGCGGCGAGCTCCGCCTCGGAGCGCTCAAGCAGCTGGCCGACGGTCTGGATGCCGCCACGCTTGAGGCAGTTGTAGGAGCGGACGCCGAGGTCGAGCTCCTCGATCAGGATGTCGTCGGGGCCACCGGCCTCGGGCAGGCCACCCGAGATCTCCTCGGCCTCTTCGAGCTCGCCACGCAGCGCGGCGACGGTCATCTCGTCGGTGAAGATGGCCAGCGTCTTGATGAGAATCTCAGAGGCCTCGCGCAGCGCGGCGTCCGGCTCGACCGAGCCGTCGGTCTCGAGCTCGATCGAAAGCTTGTCGTAGTCGGTGCGCTGACCGACACGGGCGCCCTCGACGCTGTAGGAGACGCGCTTGACGGGCGAGAAGATCGAGTCGATCGGGATCACGCCGATCGGCTGGTCGGCCGTCTTGTTCTCCTCGGCCGGCGAGTAGCCGCGGCCACGACCGATCGTCAGGTACATCTCGAGCTTCGACTTCTTCTCGAGCGTGGCGACGTGGGCGTTGGGGTTCAGGATCTCGACGCCGGCAGGCAGGTCGATGTCCTTGGCCTTGACCTCGCCGGGACCCGTGAAGACGAGCGGAGCCTCGACCTCGGTGGCGTCGGAGTGAACCTTGGCGACCAGGGACTTGAGGTTGAGAACGATGTCGGTGACGTCCTCCTTGACCCCTTGGATCGTGGAGAACTCGTGTGCGACACCCTCGATGCGCAGGCTGGTGACGGCTGCGCCGGCCAGCGACGACAGCATCACACGGCGCAGCGCGCTGCCAAAGGTGTAGCCAAATCCACGGTCCAGCGGTTCGATCGTGAAGACACCACGGTTGCCTTCGATCTGCTGGGCGGAAATGCGAGGAGTCTGGAATTCAAGCATCGGAACCCTTTTTCTTGGTCTTGGTCGGCAGCCGTCCACGCTTGGTCGCGGCGGCGCTTTTGGGGGGATTTTTACTTCGAGTAAAGCTCGACGATCAGCTGCTCCTGGACCGGGGTGGTGATCTCACCACGCTCGGGCAGGCGCAGGATGCGTGCTGTCAAGGCATCGTGATCAGCCTGGAGCCAGGCTGGCACTGCGGCGACCATCGCGGTTGCTTCCGTGATGAGCTCCTTTGCCGTTGACTTGTCCGAGATGGAGATTTCGTCTCCCTCGCGGACCTGGAAACTGGGGATGTCGACACGCTTGCCGTTGATCTGCCAGTGACCGTGCGTGATCAGCTGGCGGGCCTGGCGACGCGAAGCGGCGAAGCCGAGGCGTACGAGCGTGTTGTCGAAGCGGCACTCGAGCAGGCGCAGCAGGTTCTCGCCGGTGACGCCCTGCTGACGCGAAGCCTTGTCGTAGTAGCTGCGGAACTGGTTCTCGAGCAGCTGGTAGAAGCGCTTGGCCTTCTGCTTCTCGCGCAGCTGCAGTCGGTACTCGCTCTGGCGCTGGCGCGTCAGGCCGTGCTGACCCGGCGGGTAGCTGCGACGGTCGACGCCGCACTTGTCGGTGTAGCAACGGGCGCCCTTGAGGTAGAGCTTCTCACCCTCACGGCGGCAGAGCTTGCACTGTGATCCTGTGTCACGAGCCATCCTGATCAGCTCCTAGAGGCGACGACGCTTGCGCGGGCGGCAGCCGTTGTGCGCCTGAGGCGTGACGTCACGGACGCCGACGACCTCGAGGCCCGCGCTCTGCAGGCTTCGGATTGCGGTCTCGCGGCCGGAGCCGGGACCCTTGACAAAGACTTCGACCTTGGCGAGGCCGTGCTCCATGCCCTTCTTGGCGGCCGACTCAGCGGTGACCTGCGCGGCGAACGGCGTGGACTTGCGTGAACCCTTGAAACCGACGGTGCCGGCCGACTCCCACGCAAGGACGTTGCCCTGGCGGT
>JBIQMF010000108.1:0-6258 GCA_044463545.1 Solirubrobacterales bacterium | reverse complement strand
GCGAGGGGTCCGAGCACCGTGGCCGTGACCTGCTGCAGGAAGGCATGCGCAAGAAGGGCCTGCCGGCGCAGAAGATCAGCGGCAGCGCCATGCTGGCCGACGTCATGCGCGAGGTCGGCTTCCGCAAGTCCGAGGAGTTCTACATCGCCATCGGGCAGGGCAAGATCCGGCCCGAGATGATCGTCGACAAGATCCTCAATCGTCTCAAGTCGGGCGACGCGGCCGTCGAGGACGCGCCCGCGATCGGCCGCAAGACGGCAATCTCGCCAAAGCCCGTCCAGAACAGCGGCAAGTTCGGGATCACCGTCGACGGCGCGACCGATGTGATGGTGCGCATGGCCAATTGCTGCAAGCCCGTGGCCGGCGACCCGATCGTCGGCTATGTCTCGCTGGGCCGCGGGATCACCGTGCATCGCGAGGACTGTCCCAACGCCGTGCAGCTGGGCCGCAACCCCGAGCGCTTCGTGACCGTGGAGTGGGCAGGGGCCAACAGCGCCTCCTTCCGCGCGGAGCTTGAGGTTTCAGCCTGGGACCGACCCCGCCTGCTTGAGGATCTCTCTCGTGCCTTCTCCGAAGCAGGCGTCAACATCATCGAGGCACGCTGCGTGACCAGCCCGCCGATGGTGCGCGACCGCTTCGTCGTCGAGGTGGCCGACGCCGCTGCGCTGAAGTCGTGCGTGCAGCGCGTGCGTCAGGTCGAGAAGGTGTTTGACGCCTACCGCGTGACGCCGGGCAACTGAAGGGGCGCGCCTGCGCGCAAGCGCGCCTTCAGCCGATGATGTTGAGCGCGGCGGGCAGGCAGGTGAAGACGATCTCGTCGTAGTCGCCGATGTGGTCGCCGTCTGCCTGCAGCGGAATCTTCGGGCCGTCTGGCCGACGCTTGGTCACGACGGCGCGCTGCACCGCAGGCGCCATGTGGATGTGACGGTTCTCGGCGATGTCGGTGCCCGGGGTCAGCAGACGCGTGGCGATCGGCGCAAAGTCCAGCGGATTGGCGCGGTCGAGCATCGTCACGGCCAGGGCTCGCGTGGTCAGACCGGCGTCCTCGGAGAGGTCGATCTCGCGCTCGCCGAAGTACGTGAAAGGGCGTGCATTCTGGGCGATCGCGACGATCCCGGTCTGGTCGAGACCTTCGGCCTCGATGTGCAGCCGCGAGCGCTGAAAGACGTGCTTGCCAAAGAGCCTGACGGCGCTGGCGGCGTAGAAGTTCTGACCGAAGCGACGCTTCAGCGCAGGGCGCGCCTCGCAGGCCTTGACGATGTGGGCGTCGAGGCCGGCGCCGGCCGCAAAGACGTACTTGCGCCCGTTGGCGTCGCCGAGATCGATGCGTCGCGGCTCGAAGTGGTCGGCCATCGTCAAGAGGTGCTCGGTCGCGTCGACGATGTCGTTGGGGATGCCCATCACGCGGCCGACGACGTTCGTCATCCCGCCGGGCAGGAAGGTGAAGGGAACCTCAGATCCGATCATCCCGTTGACGACCTCGTTGGCGGTTCCGTCGCCGCCGAAGGAGCAGACGACGTCGTAGTGACTGCGCGCCAGGGCGCCGGCCACGATCTCCGTCGCGTGGCCGCGCTCCCGGGTGTCGATCACCTCGACGTCGTAGCGCGACTGCAGGGCGTAGACGACGACGTTCTTGATGCGCCCCGAGACCGTCGAGGCGTACGGGTTCACGACGAGCAGCATGCGCAGCTTCTCGCCGGGATCATCGACCGGCAGCTGCGTCAGTTTCTTGCGGTTACGGCGACTGAAGATCGGCATCGACGACTACTGACACACGAGCCGCATGTCGGTTACGCGCTGACCGCGTACTTGACGACGCCGTCTGTTTCGGTCTGTGAGACACGGCCGTCGTTTTCGAGGATGTCGAGGTTCCCGAGAACCTCCGAGAGGGTGAGGAAGGCCTGTGTCACGGCGATGTTGCCCCAGGTGCCGCGGGCCAGCTCGTGGGCGGTCTGCGGACCGTCGTCGGCCAGCATCTTGTAGAGCTTCTCGACGCGCTTGTCAGTCTGTGCAAAACGATCGTCGATCAGCCCGGCGTGGTCGACGATCGGCTCTCCGTGCCCGCTGAGCGTCAGCGTGGCGGGCATCTCGCGCGTCTTCAGCATCGAGTCCCGATAGAGCACGAGCTCCTGCGGGCGCGGCTGACCCTCTGCGGGCGGGCGTTCGAGCAGTGGGTTTGAAGAAATGTGCTTGATCAGGTGGTCGGCCGCCAGCATCGTCCCGGTTTCGTTGTTGAAGAAGACGGTGTCGGTGGAAGAGTGGCCCGGTCGGTGGAAGATCTCGAGGCTTCGGCCGGCAAACTCGAGGTGGTCGCCGGCCGAGAAGGTCTTGTCGACCTTGCACTCACAGCCCCAGCCGCGGAAGGCCTTCGCGACGGCGCGCAGCGCGACGACCACGTCTTCGCCGACGCCGTGCTGCACCAGCATTGTGCTGGCCCAGCGGTCGGTGGCGCTGGACTCCTCATTGAAGTTCTCGACCCACGGACGGCATTTGTCGAGGCAGACGACTTCCGCGCCCGAGGCATGTTGGACGACCTCGACGAGGCCGAGGTGGTCGATGTGCTGGTGGGTCACGACGATGCGCTCAATGTCTCGCAACTCGTAGCCACGTGTGCGCAGGCCGACAACGAGCGCCTCGATGGCCTCGCCGGAGTTCGGGCCGGGGTCGAAGATTGTCAGCGGGTCGTCCTCGACGAGATAGCAGTTGACGGGTCCCACGGCGAACGGCGTCGGGATCTCGAACATGAAGATTCCCTCCGACTCCATGCGCGAGAAGAGCGGCGCCAGCTCCGCTGTGCTGCGGTCGAGCATCGTCACGCGCCTTCAGCGCGGATGAGCGCCAGGACCTCGTCGCGCCGCGACTCCATCGTCGCCTGGTCGAAGGCTTCGAGGTTGAGGCGCAGAAGCGGCTCTGTGTTCGAGGCGCGCACGTTGAAGTGCCAGTCTTCGTAGTCGACGCTGATCCCGTCGAGCTTCGTGATCTCGCCGTCGGAGTACTTCGCCTCGATGGCCGCCATCACGGCAGCCGCGTCGTCGACCGTCGAGTTGATCTCGCCGGTGATGAAGTACTTCTGGCGGTAGGTGTCGAGCAACTCACCCATCGTCACGCCGCGCTCTCCCAGCAGCTCAAGGATGAGCAGGGCAGGAAGCGTCCCCGAGTCGATGCAGCCGAAGTCGCGGAAGTAGTAGTGGCCCGAAACCTCGCCGCCGAAGATGGCGCCGTTCTCGTGCATCCGGGCCTTGAAGAATGCATGGCCGACACGGTTGACGACGGGGCGCCCGCCGGCGGCCAGCACGGTGTCGGCGACGGCGCGGGAGGCGCGCACGTCGTAGAGGATCGTCTCTCCGGGGAACTTGGCCAGCAGCGACTCGGCCAGCATCGCCGTGAGGAAGTCGCCGTCGACAAAACGCCCGCGTTCGTCGATGAAGAAGCAGCGGTCGGCGTCGCCGTCCCAGGCGATCCCGAGGTCTGCTCCCTGGCTCTTGACCTGATCGATGATGAACTGGCGGTTCTCGGGCAGCAGCGGGTTCGGCTCGTGGTCGGGGAAGGTGCCGTCGGGGGTCCAGTAGTGGGTGGACAGGTCGACGACCGAGAGTTCGCCGAGCACGGGGCCGACCATCGGTCCGGCCATGCCGTTGCCACCGTCGGCCACCACCTTGATCGGTCGTACGGCTTCGGGATTGATCGAGCCCAGCGCGTGCAGATGGAACTCGGCCATCACGTCCTCCTCGATCACGACGCCGGGCTGATCGGCCGACTGCAGCTGGCCGCCGGCGACGAGGTCGCGGATCTCCCCGATGCCGGAGTCGCCAGAGAGCGGCAGCGCCTTGGCGCGGACCATCTTGGCTCCGGTGTAGGCCGCAGGGTTGTGGCTTGCGGTGCACATCAGGCCGCCGTCGAGCCCGCGGTGGTTGACGATCCAGTAGAGCACCTCGGTGCCGACCTCCCCGATGCTCAGCACGTCGGCGCCGCCGTCGGTGATGCCACGGATGTAGGTCGCCGCCATGTCTGGCGCCGAAAGACGCATGTCTCGGCCGACACCGACCGAAAGCTCGGATGCCGGTTTGCCCGACTCCTGGGCCAGAAACTCGGTCAGCGCCCGTCCGATGGCGTATGCGACCTCTTCGTTCAACTGGTCGGGGTAGGTGCCTCGGACGTCGTAGGCCTTGAAGACGGAAAGGTCGAGCGGCATTCTCAGACGGGTTCCTTGCTTGCGCGAAAAGGGGAGGGGCGGACGCGCAGAATCCTATCCACCGTCCTGCCGGGGCGCGACCCGCCGTGCTGGGGTGCGGGCGAGGGCGTTCAGCCGGTTGCGGCCTTGAAGGCTGCCGAGATCTTCTCGTAGCTGCCGCCCAGCGCCTCTGGCAACACGCGCACGTCGGCCACCACGGGCATGAAGTTCGTGTCGCCGACCCAGCGGGGCACGATGTGCTGGTGCAGGTGTGCGCCGATGCCGGCGCCGGCAGCATCTCCCTGATTGATGCCGATGTTGAAGCCCTCCGGCTGGTAGACCGACGTGAGGACGCGCAGCGACAACTGCGTCAGCTCTGTGATCTCCTGTGCCGTCTCGCCGGGCAGTTCGTGAAGCTTGGCGCTGTGCTCGTAGGGGACGACCATGAGGTGCCCGTTGTTGTACGGAAAGCCGTTGAGGATCACGAATGCATGCTGGCCGCGGTGGGCGATCAAGTTTTGTGCGTCGTCGTCGGCGGCCGGAAAGTCGCAGAAGATGCAGCCCTTGTCGGCCTCGCCCGGCTCCTGCGGATGATGCTCCACGTACTGCATCCGCCAGGGCGCCCAGAGGCGGTCCTTGGGGCTCATGCGGCGCTCCGGTCGAAGTGGAACTCGTCGGCCGGCGGGAGGTTCTCGTCGCGCTCGCTGATCACCGGAACGACGCCGTCGGCCAGGAAGGGCCAGTCAATCCCGACAGAGTCCCAGCGGATGCCGTGTTCGTCGCCGGGGTCGTAAACCTCGCTGAGCAGGTAGATCATCTCGAGGTCGCTGATGGCGAAGTAGCCGTGGGCGACGCCCGGGGGGATTCCGACCGCCGTCGGATTCTCGGGGTTGATCTCAAAGAGCATCGTTGCCCCGTGCGTGGCCGCGTGCGGGCGCGCGTCGTAGAGCGCCACAAGCATCCTGCCGGTGACTACGCGCCACCAGTCCCACTGGCGGTAGTGCAGGTGCAGCCCCTTCAGGACGCCGGCCTCGGCGCGACCCTCGGTCAGCTGGCGCACGGTGAAGGGGACCCACTCCTCGCGCCAGCCTTCGAGGACGCGGCCGCGATGGTCGCCGTGGACCGTCAGCTCGCGCACGATGACGTCGTCAATGGCGGGGCTGTTCTGGTCGGAGGGGCTCATTGCGGCCGACTCTAGCCGAGAGTCGTCTGCTTCGAGCGCCACCGGTGGTCCTGCCGCTGGGGTGGAAACCCCACGACATCCGTCCAACATTCGGCCAGTTTGCTGCAGAGGTGGACCCCGACGGGTCGATATTTCTTCGAACCCTCAAGATCGGTGGATTATGAGCCAGGGTCCCGCATCAGGCCAGACAACCCAAGCAGCAGCAGCCGCCGGTCACGGGCAGGCTGCGCTGGCGCGTCGCCTCGCAGTCGAGCCCGAGATTCGCTACCGCGCGGTCACCGGCGCTGTGCTGTGGTCGATGCTGGCCGTGATCGCGATCGTGCGCGAGCTTGTCTCGGGCACCAACGTCGCCACGAGCGCTGACTTCTACCGCTACACCGCCGCAGTCGTGACGATGGCGCTGCTGTGCCTCATCGTCGGGCCACGGTTGCGGGGCCGACCCTTCCGCGTCGCCGAAGAGCTGACGCTCTTCAACGGGTGGCTTGCGATCGCCGGGCTCGTCTACGTCACCGGCGGCAGCTCGAGCGTCGACATCGGTCTCTTTGCCGGTGCGACCTTCTATGCCGCCTACTTCATGTCTCCGCGCTCCGCGCTGCGGCAGATCGCCTTCGGCAGTGCCGTCATGTGGCTGCCGGCGCTCTACCAGTCGGGCGCCCAGCTCGACAGCGAATTCGCGCTGCGCGCCGGCGTCATGACTGCCGTGCTGTGGGTGATGGCGGCGCTGATCATGCGCAACCGCCAGGCGACGCGTCGCGCAGAGCTGGCGGCCCGGCGCATGGCGCTCAGCGATCCGTTGACGGGCGACGCCAACCTGCGCACCTTCGTCGAAGAGACGCAGTACCGGTTGGCGGAGGCCCAGAAGGCCGACGCGTCCCGCGCCTTGACGGCCGCCCTGGCCAGTGGG
>JBIQMF010000107.1:0-6324 GCA_044463545.1 Solirubrobacterales bacterium | reverse complement strand
CGCAGGAGTACATGGCGATGGAGAAGCTGCTGGAGCTGCACGAGTGCCGCGAGTTCGACCTGCTCGTACTGGACACCCCGCCCTCGCGCAACGCGCTCGATTTTCTCGACGCGCCGAAGCGCCTCGCGCGCTTCATCGACGGCCGCGCGCTGCGCGTCTTTCTCGCCCCCGGCCGCTTCGGGCTGAAGGTGGCCGGACGCGGCGGCAGCCTGCTCTTCTCGGCGCTCAAGAAGATCACGGGCGTCGACCTGCTGCAGGACCTCTCGGAGTTCTTCGCCAACTTCTCCGACATGGCCAGCGGCTTCTCTGAGCGCGCCCAGCGCGTCGACGCCCTGCTGCGCAGCAACCGCTCAACCTTCCTGCTGATCTGCTCGCCGGAGAACGAACCCGTCGACGAGGCAATCTTCTTCCGTCGCATGTTGCGCGAGCAGAGCCTGCCCTTCTGCGGCGCTGTCGTCAACAAGGTGCGCCCCTCCTACTACCGCGCAAAGAAGCAACTGCCGGACTCGATCGACGAGGAGCTGGCCGGCCGGATCATGGACAACTACGAGCGTCAGCGGCTGCTTGGCACGCGCGACGCCGAGAACATCGCCCACCTAGAGCAGTCACTGGGAACCGGCAACGTCATCGAGGTGCCGCTCTTCTCCGACGACATCCATGGCGCCGAGGGACTCGTGCACATGGTGCGCGAGATTTTTGAGGGCTGAGCCTGCTGAACGACGACGACGAGCGCGACTGCTCCGCCGGAGTTCGTCAGACCGCGCCGGAGAAGTCGTCGGGTTCGTCGGGGTCGGGTTCGACCACGGGTCGGAACTCGACCGTGGACGGACCGATGCGCATGTTGCGGTCGCCCGCGTGCTCGTCCTGACCGACCTCATGGACGGGCTCGGAGAAGCGCGCCACGACGATCTCATCGCTCGGCTGGGCCGGGAGGAGGCGCGGCGGCGCAGGTGAGGTGTCGGCGCTCTGCTCGGGCGGAACTGATCGCAGCGGCCGCGGGAAGCTCGAGGACTCAGCCTGCGTGTGCCCGGCGCGCGGCGGCTGCGGTTCCTGTTGCACCGGCTGCGGCTGCGGCGCCTGGCGGCGCACGAACTGCTCGCTCCAGGCCAGTTGGGCGGCCTCCTCGGCCGAGGTCTCTTCGCCCAGCACGTCGTACTCGACCGTCAGCTCGGGGTCGAGCGGCAGCAGCGGGCGAGGCTCTGCGTCGGGGGCGATGATGCGCGGGGCGGGCGGCACCGCGGTCTGCTCGACGGCCGAGAGGTGCGAACGCTGCTCGCGCGCGACCGGCGTACTTGAGACTTCGTCGCGCTTGCGCTCCGGGTGCGGGGCGGCCTCGTCCATGATCGCGCGCAGACGCTCGAGCTGCTCGGCGGCGTGGACCTCTTCGTCGCTGCGGCGAGCGGCCGGACCACGACCCGTGGGCACCCCGAACTCGGGGATCGGAAATGCCGGGTCATCGCCGCCCAGCACCTCAACCGACTGCTGCAGGCTGCCGGAGAGCCCGCCCCTGCTGGGGCGCGGTTCGGGCTCGGGCGGCGCGGCAGGCGTCGGCTCGGTCACCGGCTGAAAGTCGAAGGTGAAGCCGGTCGGCTCGGCGGCGCGGGCGGCGATCTCACGCTCGGAGGCCGGACGGCGCTCGGGCGATGCCTCCCAGGTCGGTGCGGTCAGCAGGTCGGCTTCCGGTCGCTGCGGCTCGTCGGTCTCGCCAGCCTGAGCCGGCGCGGCACCCTGCGGCTCGACCGGCAACGGTGCAGGGTTCGACTGGTCGAGCGGTGCCACCGGCATCAGCTGCGGCGCCTCGGGCGCGGGCTGCTGAGGTTCGGCTGCCGTTCCCGACTCGGGCGCCACGGGCGGGGGCGGGGCGATCTCCGAAGCCGGGCGCAGGGTCCATACGTTGTCCTCCTGCTGGGCGGCGACGTCCTGCTCGCGGCGGAATGCCGCGACGTCTTCGCGCATGTCGATGGCCTTGATCTCGGCCGTGTCGTCGAACACAGCGTCGAACTCGACAGTCTGGGTCGGGTCTTCCTTGGGCGGCGCGCCGGGGTCGGGTACAGGCTCGAGGTAGACAGGCTCATCGACGACGATGTCATCGCCCGAAGGTTGGCCGTCGGCCGTCAGGATCTCGTCGGCGAGCGCCTTGAGATCGGTCGAGAGGTAGCCGCAGACAAGGTCGTGCAGCAGCGCCCGCAGGTGACGCTCGGCACCGGCGATCACATCGAGCGGTGCAAACTGTTCAAGTCGCTTGCGATCGCTGCGACCGACGTGGCCGTTGATCGCCAGACGCTCAAGCGCAAAGGCTGCCTCGATCTCCTGCTGGACAAACTCACGCTCGCTGTCCTGGGCACACAGCGCCGAGATGCGGGCCGGCATGGCCGCGCGACCGCGGTCCTGGTCGGCCTCAAGCAGCGCACCCAGAGCCAGCAGGAAATCCGTCAGTCCGTCGGCGGGGATCGTGCGCTCAAGGCCGGTCTCAAACCGCTTCAGTGCCCAGGCGATACGCGTACGGCGCTCGACGCGGCGCACGGCGGCGACGAACTGGCGCAGCTCTTCCTCGTCATCGAGGGTCAGCCGCCACGCGTCTTCGCGCGCGCGACCGGAGAAGGGCATCGAAACCTGGTGCCACGAGCCGGCGATGTCGGCCTGCGCCGTCATCCCGAGGGCCACCGAGCCGGGCCGAAAGAGGCGCAGCGCAGTCAAGAGCGCGCGCGCCGCATGGCGAACTGCCGGCATCGGCGTCGGTGCGTCGCTGGGCGCCGTGATCGAGACCGAGCAGAAGGAGTCGGCGCCGGCCGCTGCATCGGAAAACTTGTCGGCGCAGTCGGGTTCGAGCTCGGAGGCCGCGATCAACTCGACGCCCCCACCGAGGTTCAAGCTGCCCTCGCTGAGCGCCACGCCGTGCACAGGGATGAAGACTGTGGTGACGAGGCGCTCGGCCAGCACGACCGACTCGAGTTCCGAGTAGGCGCGCTCGAAGCGGTCGCCCCAGTGTTCGAAGCGCTCCGCGTCGTTCCAGACGGCGGCGAGAAACGCCAGCACCCCGAGGCGCGCGTGCGTGAGTTCTCCGACGTCAAGCACCGGCTCGTTCTTGACGCGCAGGTAGGCGACCACCCCGCGCGTGCGCGCGAGGTTCTGGGCCGCGGACTCAAATCCCGGAAGTGCGCGCAGCTGGTCGGCGTGTGTCGCCACAAACTCGGCCGTCAGCGGGCGGTACGCAAACATCGTGACCGAGCCGCGCATCCCCGGCGAATCACCGGACTCTCCAACCTCAAACGGGATCTCGGCACCGCCGGCAAGCAGGCCCTCAAGCAGGTGTGACGCATCCTCGGTGAGCGTCAACAAGGAGTCGTGCAGCATTCGATCGCGCATGAGGTTCGGTTTCTGCACGGCGGCCCGGCATCCTGCCGCGGCGCGGTCGAAGCTTGCGATCGTCTCCACCCGGGGCGCGGGTGGTCCCCGCTAAGAGGTTCAGCGAACGCCCGACGAACGGGTGAGAGCTGACGCCGGCACAGTCACGGCCGTGCGCCTCAGAGCTACTGGCAGAGCCACTCTTCGCCGTAGCTGCGCATGGCGTTGACGATCGGAACGAGCCCGCGGCCCTTCGTCGTCAGCGCATATTCGACGCGCGGCGGGACTTCGTTCCAGGTGCGACGCTCGACGATGCCTGCCGCCTCGAGCTCGCGCAGGCGCAGGCTCAGAGTGCGCGGGCTGATCCCGCCGAGCGAGCGCTCAAGCTCGCAGAAGCGTGAGTCGTCGGCGGCCAGGTCGCGGACGATGATCGCCGTCCACTTGCTGCAGAGAATCTCGGCCGTGGCGCAGACGCCGCAGGTGCTGTTGTCGGTCCGGGCACAGTCACCGGCGTCTGGTGCCTTCGATCTGCCCGATGCCTTGGAGCTGGCTGAGGAGGCCTTGGCAGTTGCGGTCTTGGCGGCCATATAAAAAGGATAGCGCTGATACTTCAGAAAGTGAAGCGCAGCACACGAGTCGCGGGCGCACGATGCGGCGGCACGTGAGCGCCGCCCGCCGCTGGGGCCGGGGCGCAGACGGCCGCAGCGACTTCAGGACCCGGGCGGTTGCTGGCCGGATCCGGCCCCGACGGCGGGGCCGTGCCCGACCGCGGCCTGCCGTGCGGCGATGCGCTGCGCCTCGGCATCCTTGGCCTGCCGCTCCTCGGCCTCCTTGGCCGACTGCGACATCACCTTCTCCAGCGACTCGCCGCTGCTCCCGGCCGCCACAGCCAGCTTGAAGTCGTTGGGGCTCGTGGCCGCGCGCAGTGCCTCGTCCATCGAGATGTTGCCGGCCTGCAGGTGCTTGAGCAGGGCCTGGTCAAAGGTCTGCATGCCGTAGTAGGCGCCCTCGGCGATCGCCTCCTCGATCTTGCCCGTCTGCTCGGGATCCTCAATCATGTCCTTGATGCGGTTGGTGGCGATCATCACCTCGACGATCGGCACGCGGCCCTTGCCGTCGACGGTCGGCACGAGTCGCTGCGAGATGATTCCGCGCAAGGTTCCGGCCAGCATCGCGCGCACCTGTTTGTTCTGGTGCAGCGGGAAGAAGTCGATGATGCGGTTGACCGTCTCGGTGGCGTTCAGTGTGTGCAGCGTCGAGAAGACGAGGTGACCGGTTTCGGCCGATGACAGCGCCGTCTGCACCGTCTCTTCGTCGCGCATCTCGCCGATCAGGATGATGTCGGGGTCCTGGCGCAGGATTCGTCGCAGCGCCGAGCCGAACGACTTCGTGTCTGCGCCGATCTCGCGCTGCTGGATGATCGACTTGTTGTCGCGGTGCAGGAACTCGATCGGGTCCTCGAGCGTGATGATGTGCTTGTGCTGGCTGTCGTTGATCTGCTTGATCATCGCCGCCAACGTCGTCGACTTGCCGGACCCCGTCGTGCCGGTGACGAGCACCACGCCGCGCTCCTCGCTGGCCAGCGCCTTGACGGCCGGGGGCAACATCAACTCGTCGACCGTCTTGATGTCCATACCGATGGCACGCATGACGATCGAGCAGGAGCCGCGCTGGGTGAAGGCGTTGACACGGAAGCGGGCGACGCCGGGCAACGGATAGGCGAAGTCGACCTCGCCCTCGGCCTCAAACTCCTCGAACTTGTCGGGGTTGTCGCGCGTGATGTGACGCAGTGCTTCGAGCGCGTCGTCGGGCATCACCTTGTCGCTGTCGGGGATCTCCTGCAGCACCCCGTGCAGGCGCATCATCGGCGGGGCCGGGACTTTGATGTGCAGGTCGGATCCACCGACCTCAAACATGTGCCTGAGTGCTGCGTCTACGTCAACCATGGATTCCTTCGTATCGGACGGGCCTGCTGGGCGCTTGAACGCCGCCAGCCGACTGCCGGCGCGCCACCGAAATTATGCCGCGTCGCGCAGACCCTGCGACCAGCTGAGCGTCCGCAGCTTGCGCAGTGAGTGCGTCTCGATGTGCCGCACGCGCTCGCGCGTGATGTTGAACACCCGGCCGACTTCGTCCAGCGTCTTCGGCGTGCCGTCGCTGATTCCGAACCGCAGCTCAAGCACGCGGCGCTCGCGGTAGGAAAGGTTGGCCAGCGCGTTGTGCAGGTTCTTCGTGCGCAAGGACTCGGCCGCAGCGTCGAAGGGGTCGGGCGCGTTCTCATCGGGGATGAACTGTCCGAACTCGGACTCTTCCTCATCGCCGATCGGCTTCTCCAGCGAGATTGGCGCCTGGGCGTACTTGCGGATCTGTTCGACCTCGTCGATCCCGAGCCCCGTCGCACGCGCAATCTCCTGCAGCGTCGGCTCGCGGCCGTTGTCGGTCAACAGTTGACGCTCGGCGCGGACGATCTTGTTGAGGCGCTCGACGACGTGGACGGGGATGCGAACCGTGCGGCCCTTGTCGGCCAGCGCGCGGGCGATCGCCTGACGGATCCACCAGGTCGCGTAGGTGCTGAACTTGAAACCCTTGCGGTAGTCAAACTTCTCGGCCGCGCGCACCAGCCCCAGCGTGCCCTCCTGGATCAGGTCGAGAAACGAGAGACCCTGTCCGCGGTAGTTCTTGGCGATCGAGACGACGAGGCGCAGGTTGGCCTCGACCATCTTGTCCTTGGCGGCCATGTCACCGCGCTCGATGCGCTTGGCAAGCTGGACCTCTTCGCTGGCCGTCAGCAGATCGACCTTGCCGATCTCCTTGAGGAAGAGCTGCAGCGAATCGGTGGTGGTTGCGTCGGCGGCGGTGCGGCCGGCGCGCGAGGGGATTCTCGTCCGGGCTGCGGTGGGATTGCCCTCTTCGGCACCGGCGTACTGCTCAGCGTTGAACTGCTCAGCGTCGTACTGCTCGGCTGCGCCAGTGTTGATC
>JBIQMF010000106.1:0-6337 GCA_044463545.1 Solirubrobacterales bacterium | reverse complement strand
GGTTTCCCAGCGCCATGAACACGGCTACGAAGACGGCGACCGTGACGGCCGGCGGGCGCTCGCCCGGTGCCAGGGGCTCGAGCGAGTCGCGCACAGCCTGGCTCTTGGCCTCGCTGCGGGCGCGGGCGCGGCCGTAGCGGGCGGCGCCGGACTCTGCGGCCGGTGCGGCGGCGTCTGCTGCCGGCTGTTCAGGCGCGCCGGCGTCCTGCGACTTACCGCTGTCGTGGCTCACGAGACGAGGAACTCCAGGATCGCTTTCTGCACGTGCAGGCGGTTCTCGGCCTGATCAAAGACCGCCGACTGAGAGCCGTAGAGCACGTCTTCGCTGATCTCCTCGCCGACGTGGGCCGGCAGGCAGTGCAGCGCGATCGCGGTCGGGGCGGCGTGGGCCATCAGCTCGGCGTTGAGTTGGAACGGGGCGAGCTTTGCCTTTTTGGCCTCGGCGTGCTCGTCTCCCATGCTGATCCAGACGTCGGTGTAGACGGCGTCGGCCTCGGCCGCGGCCTCGGCCGGGTCCTGCACCAGTTCGACGGCGCCGCCGGCCGTTGCGACCGACTCGGCCAGCGCCACGGCCGCAGGCTCGGGCTCAAAGCCTTCGGGGGTCGCCACGCTCACGCGCAGGCCGGCCATCGCGCCCAGCACCATCAGCGATGCCGTCACGTTGTTGCCGTCGCCGACATACGCCAGCTTGCGACCGGCGAGGTCGCCGAAGCGTTGCTTGAGGGTGAGCAGGTCCGCCAGCCCCTGCATCGGGTGGTGGTCGCCGGTCAACAGGTTGAAGACGGGCACGCTGGCGTGGGCGGCAAGGTCGACGACGGCGGCGTGCGATCCCGTGCGGATGCCGATGGCGTGGGCGAAGCGACTTGTCACGAGCGCCGTGTCCTTGATCGACTCGCCGCGCGAGGTCTGCATCGAGTCCCCGGTCAGCACCATCGGGTGCCCGCCGAGTTCGTACACGGCGATCTCGCTGCTCATGCGCGTACGCGTCGAAGGGTGCTCGAAGATCAGCGCCACCGTCCGCGCGGCCAGCGGGCCGCGGCGCGATGCGAGCGCCGCTCGCTGCTGTTTGAACTGCTGGGCGCTCTCGAGGATCTGCGCCAGCTCCTGCGGGCGGATCTCGGCCCCGGTGAGAAAGTGTCGTGCCACGGCGGTCAGTCTACGCGCGGCGACTACCGTGCAGGCAATGTCGCAATCTGCCCCCGCACCCGCCCGTCGCCTGCAGCGCGGCGAAGTTGTCGAGATCGAGATCACCGCCCTGGCCCACGGCGGCGCCGGGATCGGTCGCACCGACGGATTCGTTGTCTTCGCCCGCGGTGGACTGCCCGGCGACCAGGTGCGCGCCGAGGTCACGAACTCGAAGCGTCGCTTCGCCGAGGCGCGTGTCGTCGAAGTGCTCAAAGCAGGAAAAGACCGCCTGCCACAGCGCGCGCCGCACCCCGGCGCGATGTGGCAGGCGCTGGCCTACCCCGCGCAGCTGGCGACCAAAGAGGAGCAGGTGCGCGAGGCCCTGACGCGCTTCGGCGAGTTTGACCTCGCAGAGGTGGAGTTCGACCCGATCGTCGCCGCTGGCGAGGGCCACGATGACCCGGCAATCTGGAACTACCGCAACAAGGTTGAGTTCAGCTTCGGCCTCGGCAACGACGGAGAGCTGGCGCTCGGCTACCACCGACCGGGTCACTGGGACGTGATCGAGGACGTCGACGACGTAGTGCTCGCAAGCCAGCGCGCCAACGAGATCCGCCGTCGCGTCAAACAGTTCTGCATCGAGCGCGAGCTATCGCCGTACGACCCCGACGAGGAGTTCGGCTTCCTGCGCAACCTCGTCGTGCGCGAGGGCCAGCGCACCGGGCAGACGATGGTCCGCCTCGTCACGAGCAGCAAGCAACCTGAGCTCGGGTTTGACACGGCCGGATTTGTCGACGCGCTCGGCACGCTCGAGCCGCCCGTGACGAGCGTGATCTGGACACGCTCAGACTCACCCGGCGACTGGCAGCAGGGCGCGCGCGACAAGTCTCTGCTGGGAAAGCCCCAGATCGAAGAGGAGATTGCCGGTCTGACCTTCCGCATCTCCCCCGACGCCTTCTTCCAGACCAACTCGCGCCAGACCGAACTGCTCTACGGCACGGCCGTCGAGTTCGCCGGCCTCAGTGGCCGCGAGACGGTCTTCGACCTCTACTGCGGTTCGGGCACGATCGGCCTGACGCTGGCCGAGCACGCAAAGCGTGTCTTCGGAATCGAGATCATCGAGGCGGCCATCGCCGACGCCAAGGTCAACGCCAACCTCAACGGCATCGTCGACGCCGAGTTCTTCGCCGGCGACACGCGCCTGATCCTGCCCGAACTGATCGCTGCCGTCGGCAACCCCGACGTCGTGGTCGTCGACCCGCCGCGCGCGGGCCTCAGCCAGAAGGTCGTGCGGCGCGTGATGGAAGCAGCACCGAGGCGCATCGTCTACGTCTCCTGCAACCCCGACACCCTGGCGCCGAATCTCAAGCAGATGGCCGAGAGCGGCTACGCGCTGCGCCGGGTGCGACCGGTCGACATGTTCCCGCACACGCCGCACATCGAGACCGTCGCAGTGCTCGACCTCGTCGACGACGCAAAGCGCCAGCGCGTGATCGACGAACGCGTCGAAGCCCGCCGCGCCAGGCAGAAGAAGTAGCGCTCAACCTCTGACGCTCGATTCACACGCTGGGCCCGCGTGGATCGCGACGCCGAATCCGTGGCGGCGGCGCCCGGAAAACCCTCAGATCGGCGTGACGCGGAAGGGCTCGTAGTCGAGCTCCTGCGAGATCGCGAGGATCAGGCGCGTGCGCGCCTTGTAGGAATCGAGGTGGTTCTCGAAGTTGACGCCGCTCTCGATCAGCTCGTCCCACTTGTTGGGATAGACGTCGTTGAGCAACGTCGGCCCGACGGCGCAGCGCGTGGTGATCACGACCGGAATCTTGCGCGCCGTCTCGATGATCGACTGTTTCATCGACGTCGGCACCGAGCCGCTACCGGTCGATTCGATGACGATCCCCTTTGCCACCGAGGTCATTCGCTCGAGCGCATCCGGTGAGGTGCCGACCCCGACGGTCAGAATCGGCACGATCGGATCGCGGTCGTCGAGCGGCTTGAACTGACCGATCCAGTTCGCCTGCGGGCGCTGGGTTATGCGCTCAAACTCCCCTTCGACGACACGGCCGACGGCGCGCCCCTCGCGGATGTTGAAGGCGTCGATCGCGGCCGAGTCGCGCTTGAAGGCCGACCACGCCGGCAGGCAGTAGCGGTACATGCAGATCACGGTGCCCATCGACTCGCCGCTCTGGCTTGCAATGAAGGAGGCGGTGAGGTTGGCGACACCGTCGTACTCGGGGTGATCGGCCGGCAGCATCGACCCGGTGAAGACGACCTCGGGGTTGCCGAGTGCCTCGGCGATGAAGAAGGCCGCGTCCTCCATCGTGTCGGTGCCGTGGGTGACGATCACGGCGTCGTTCTCGGCGAGCGCCTGCTCGATCTCTCCGGCGAGGTTGCTGAGCAGGCTGAAGGAGAGGTCTTCCGAGGCGATGCGGTGTGGCTCGTAGACGGTGACCTCGGTGTCGGCGACATGCGCCTCGTCGTCGAGCATCGAGATCAACTGCGCGCCGGAGAGAGCCGGGGCGTGCGCGACTCCTTCTGCTTCCTGGCGCATGCTGATCGTGCCGCCGGTTGCGACCATGCCGATGCGAAATCCCATCGCACCAGATCCTATGGCCAGGGCGGTCGGCTAGTAGGGCGGCAGGTCGCCGTGCCAGTCGCCGAGCCGCTTGAACGCGCGCCAGAACTCGCGCTTGTAGGGCTCGTCGTCGAGGCAGTCATCGAGGTCGGGGGTGAAGAGCGCCTCGCAGTGAGTGGTCCATGGCTGCACCTGTCCGAGGCGCGGCTCGAGCGCCTGGGCGCCCGGCATCGGCAGCGCGTTGACCTCGTCGAGCGCCGGCTCGCCCATCACCACGAGGATGCGCGGCTGCACGATCATCAGTTCGTCGAGCACGCGGCTGCGGCAGGACTCTGCGGCCTCGTGGGCCTCGACCGGGCACTTGACGAAGACGGTGCCGTAGACCGTAAGCGGGTCGATGCCGAGGCGCTTGAACGACTTCTGCAGCGCCATACCTGCGCGGCCGTAGAAGGCAACACCCTCCTCGACCTCGGCCGGCTTTGCCGTCTGCTTGATCAGAAAGATGTCGGCCTGCGGGTGTCCGCTGCCCAGCACCGGCATGAGCTGCCCGCGCGGGCACTCGTCGCAGTCGTGGATCTCGTGGGCCAGCGTGTTGAGCTCGCGGATCGCGCGGTCGAGGTACTTCTCGCGGATCTCATCGTCGGTTCTTGGCATCTCGTCCGTCATCGTCTCTTGGTCAAGGATGACGACTTACGTGGGCCATCCGTCTGCATGTAAAGGTTTCAGCGGCTCGTGGGCATGATGGGGATCTGCCGGCGCGGGCCGCCGATGCTGGGGTATTTGCCACCGCCCGCGCCACCTCCTGCGCTCCATAACGCGCGCGCAACGGGCGCTGCCGGGCGCAGGCTTTGTTGCGGCCGGCCGGCGGCGGGCAGGATCAGGAGCGCGTGCTGCGCTGGCGGCGGCCGGACTTGCCGCCCGACTCGACGGTGCCGCTCTTGACGATGCGCGTCTTCTTGGCCCGGTGGCCGCGGCGCTTGGTCGGCACCTTGCTCTGCACGCCGACGTTGGTCTGCAGGAACTTCATCGCCTGCACGTAGACGAGGCTGCTGGGGCTGCGGTTGATGTCGGCCTCACGCAGCGATTCCAAGAACTCCTCGGGCCCGTCGAAGTCGTACATGTTGATGCGCACGCTGCCGAGGCCTTGCGCGACGTGTGAGTCCGACCCGGCGCCGGCGACGATCTTGTACTTGGCGGCAAAGCGCGCGGCCTCGTCGTTGAAGGCCGAGAAGGCGACGCGCGGGTTGAAGACCTCGATCAGGTCGATGTCCTCGATCACGTCGAGCAGGTGCTTGTAGTCGGGCACGCTGTGCATGCGGTCGAAGGGGTGCGGCACGTAGACGAGGCCGCCTTGGCGCTTGATGTCGGCGATCGCTCCCTGGAGCGTGACGCCCTTGTCGATCTGCTCCTCGATGAAGAGCCCGATCACCTCACCCTGGTCGGCGGTCTTGACCTCTTCGCCGATGATGATCTTGACGCCGTACTCCTCAGCCTTGGCGGCCGCCTCGTGGGCGCCGGAGACGAGGTTGTGGTCGGTGACGGCGATCGCGCCGAGGCCCTGGACTTTGGCGGTCTCAAGCAGCACCTCGACCGGCGTCGCGCAGTCGTGCGAGTGGTTCGTGTGCATGTGCAGATCGACGTCGATCCGCTTGCGCCTTCGCAGGCGTTCTTGGATGTGCGGCTTCGGCTGCTTGGTCGGAATCAGGTCGTGGCGCCGGGCGCGGGTGGCGTAGTAGATCTCCTCGTAGCGCGCGGCGACGCTGTCCCAGGAGTTGTTCTCGGCGAAGTTGTGGGCGCTCGCTCTGGTCGCTGCCAAGAGCTCGGGCTCGGTGATCAGACGCGTGAGCTGGTCGGCCAGCGCCGCGGCGTTCCCAGCCTCGAACATGAGACCTGTGTCGCCGTCGCCGAGTGCCTCTTTGTAGGGCTCAAGGTCGGCTGCGAGGGGTGCTGCGCCGCTGGCGACGATGCGCGCCACATACCCGGGGCTCGCCGCCGTGCCGGCGCTTGCGGCCACGCCGATGTCTGCCGTGGCCAGGAGGTCGGCGCCCGAGCGCTCTTTGACCGAGACGAAGGTGGTGCGCTCGCGCATGCGCTGACTGAGCGACGGCGGCGCGGTGGCCACTTCGGAAGGCACGCGGAAGGTCGCGTGCCACTCGAGCTCGCGCGGGAGCTTCCTGAGCGCGCGGATCAGGATGCGCTGCGCTGCACGCTCCTCGACCGCGTCGATGGCGATCTCGACCGGCGCTGTGTCTTGTTTGGGCGGACGCTCGTGCGGGATGTCGGCACCGGGCCCGATCACCGAGTAGTTGCCACCGAAGTAGCTCTTGACGAGGTCGCGCGCGGTGCTGTTGATCGCGGTGCGAGCGTCGAGCCGGCCGAAGAAGAGCTCGACGAACTTGCGCGCGACCTGGGTCGAGAGCGTGCGCTCGGTCGCCTCGTGGAAGGTGCCGACGTTGAGGGTGTAGGAGCTTCTGAGCGCTGCCGAGGCGGCGCTGGGTGCGAACGGCTCGTGGACGTGCACGAAGTCGAAGCCATCGAGCTGGAAGAGCTGGTCGAGCGTGCGCGCGACGTCGACGGGGATCGCTGCGGTGCCGCCGAGCTTGGCCGGCGGGAAGGGCAGGGCTGCGCCGATGCCGAGGA
>JBIQMF010000105.1:0-6386 GCA_044463545.1 Solirubrobacterales bacterium | reverse complement strand
AAGTCGAAGGTTGAGATTGCGCGCGTGCTCAAGGAGCAGGGCTACATCCAGGAGTACGCCACGGCCCCGGCCGTCGACACGCCCGGCAACTCGCTGACCGTCCGCCTGCGCTACGACGAAGACCGTCGTCCGGTGCTCAGCGGCCTCAAGCGCATCAGCAAGCCCGGTCGCCGTGTCTTTGTCGCAAAGCAGGACATCCCGCGCGTGCTCGGTGGCATGGGTACCACGATCGTCTCCACCAGCGGTGGCGTGATGACCGGTCACGAGGCCACGAAGAAGGGTCTCGGCGGCGAGATCTGGGCGGAGGTCTGGTAGCCATGAGTCGAATCGGAGCACAGCCGATCGACGTCCCCGCCGGCGTCACGATCGACATCCAGAGCGGCAACGTCAGCGTGAAGGGCCCCAAGGGCGAGCTGACGCAGAACTTCACACCCGACATCGTCGTCGAGCAGAACGACAACGTGCTCGTCGTCAAGCGTCCCAGCGACTCGCAGGAGCACAAGGCGCAGCACGGCCTCGTGCGCGCGCTGCTGGCCAACATGGTCAACAACTGCGCCAACGGCTACTCGAAGGAACTCGAGATCCAGGGCGTCGGTTACCGCGCCGCCGTCAAGGGCCGCAGCATCGAGCTTTCGGTCGGCTTTTCCCACCCGGTCGTGATCGACCCCCCAGAGGGCGTGACGATCGAGTGCCCGCAGCCGACCCAGGTGATCGTTTCCGGCGCCGACAAGCAGAAGGTCGGTGAGATCGCCGCGCAGATCCGCAAGACGCGTCCGCCGGAGCCCTACAAGGGCAAGGGCATTCGTTACAAGGGCGAACACGTCCAGAGGAAGGTTGGTAAGCGCGCATGAGCCAGACCGCGACGCGCATCAAGAACGAACGCCGTACGCGCCGCAAGCGCCGTGTGCGGGCAAAGATTTCCGGCACGCCCGAGCGTCCGCGCATCTCCGTGGTGCGTTCGAACCGTGGCGTCTCCGCACAGTTGATCGACGACATCGCCGGCAACACGATCACCGCGGTCAACTGGACCGAGGACGCGCTGAAGGGTCTCTCAGGCTCAGAGCAGGCCTCGAAGGCCGGTCAGCTGCTGGCAGAGCGGGCCAAGTCGGCCGGCATTGAGAGTGCGGTGTTTGACCGCAACGGCTTCCTGTACCACGGCCGCGTCAAGGCATTCGCCGAAGGCGTGCGCGAGGGCGGACTCACCGTCTGAGAGATTCAAGAGAAAGTTTTCATGGCTTCACAGCACCGCATCACAAACGTTTCCTCCGACGGCCTCGACCTGCAGGAGCGCGTGGTTGACATCAACCGCGTCGCCAAGGTGGTCAAGGGTGGACGTCGCTTCTCCTTCACCGCGCTCGTTGTCGTGGGTGACGAGAAGTCGATCGTCGGCATCGGTTACGGCAAGGCCAACGAAGTGCCGATCGCGATCCAGAAGGCAGTCGAGCAGGCCAAGAAGAACCTCTTCGAGGTGCCCAAGTACAAGTCGACGATCACGCACAAGTCGCTTGGTCGCTTCGGCAGCGGTCAGGTCATGCTCAAGCCGGCATCGACCGGTACCGGTGTGATCGCCGGCGGCGGTGTTCGCGCAGTGCTCGAACTGGCCGGCGTCCACGACATCCTGGCCAAGTCGCTGGGCTCGCAGAACCCGATCAACCTGGTCAAGGCCACGGTCGACGCGCTGCAGTCGCTGCGCCGCCCCGAAGAGGTCGCAAAGGCCCGCGGCCTGACGGTGCACGAGGTGCTGGGTATCGAGAAGCCCGAGCGCAAGAACATTGAGGACGGCGATGCCGCGAACGCAGAGGCAGCGGCAGAGCCCGCAGCCGAGGCTGCGCCAGCCGAGGCCGAGGCTGCGGCCACTGAGGCAGCGCCGTCTGAGGCAGCGTCGTCTGAGACAGCACCGTCCGATGCCGGGGCCACCGAGGACGCACCGTCTGAGGCTGCACCGGCCGAGGAAGCCGCCGCCCCCGAGGCCGAGGCGGCAGATGAGACCGCCGATGCCGCGGCAGAGGAGAAGGCTGAGTAATGGCTGGAACTTTGAAGATCAAGCAGGTCAAGAGCAAGAACGGCGCAAACCACGCCCAGCGCGAGACCCTGCGTTCACTGAAGCTTGGCAAGATTGACTCCACGAACGAGGTCAAGGACTCGCCGGAGATCCGTGGGATGCTCCACCGCGTGCGCCACCTCATCGTGGTCGAGGAGAGTTAGCGATGGCTGACGAGAAGAAGACCGACGTAGAAGCCGTCGGAACCAACAATTTGAAGCCCGCGGCCCAGCAGGCCCGTCCGCGCAAGCGCGTCGGCCGCGGTCACGGCTCGGGCATGGGCAAGACGTCGGGCCGTGGCCACAAGGGCCAGGGTTCGCGTTCGGGCGGCAAGCCCGGACCCGCCTACGAGGGTGGCCAGACGCCGATCCACATGCGCATGCGCAAGCTGCGCGGCGCGACGAAGAAGACGTCGATGCCGGTCGAACCGTTCCGCACGCACACGCAGCCGGTCAACGTCGACGACCTGGCCCGCGTGTTCAAGGCCGGAGACACCGTCAACGCCGAAACGCTGGCCGCCAACGGCCTCGCCACGCGCAAGAACGTCGCGATCAAGATCCTTGGTCGCGGTGAGATCGAGATCAAGCTCGACGTCACGGCCGCCAAGTTCTCGGCCGAGGCGCAGCGCAAGATCGAAGCCGCCGGTGGCACCTGCAAGGTCATTGACTAGGCTCGACCACCGCGCTTCGGGGGGAGCGTGAACTGACATGCTGCAGACACTCGCCAACGCTTTCCGCTCACCTGAGATCCGCAAGAAGATCGGCTTCGTCGCAGCGATGTTGCTGCTCTACCGCGTCGGCTCCTACGTGCCGTCGCCGGGTGTCGACGTCACGCAGCTCGAGAACTTCCAGGGTCAGTTCAACCAGGGCGACATCCTTGGCTTCCTGAACCTCTTCTCGGGCGGCAGTCTCTCGCGCCTGTCGCTCTTCGCGCTGGGCATCATGCCCTACATCACGGCATCGATCATGTTGCAGCTGCTGACCGTGGTCTCGCCGACGCTCGAGCAGCTCTCGCGCGAGGGCGAGGTCGGTCAGCAGAAGATCACGCAGTACACGCGCTACCTCACGGTGGCCCTGGCGGCCGGTCAGTCGATCGGCTACGTGATGCTCTTCCGCGGTCAGGACCAGTCAGTGATCACGAACAAGTCCCTGGGCAACATCATCCTCATCGCCGTCTCACTGACGGCCGGAACGGTCCTGCTGATGTGGCTGGGTGAGCTGATCACGCAGCGCGGCATCGGCAACGGCATCTCACTGCTCATCTTCGCCTCGATCGTCGCCGGTCTGCCCAACGGCATCCAGATGTGGTGGCAGTCGAGCAACCAGATCTTCACCTTGACCATGCCCTTCATCGCGCTGGGCGTGATCGTGGCCGTCGTCTTCATCCAGGAGGGCCAGCGCCGCATCCCGGTGCAGTACGCAAAGCGCCAGATCGGCCGCAAGATGACGCAGGGTGGCTCGACCTACCTGCCACTGCGCGTCAACATGGCCGGCGTGATCCCGATCATCTTCGCCGCGTCGATCATGGCCTTCCCGCCGACGATCGCGACGATGATCCAGCAGCCTTGGGCACAGAGCATCGCCAACTTCTTCAACCCCAACGGCACGGCCTACGTCGTCGGTGAATGTCTCTTCATCATCATGTTCACCTACTTCTACACGGCCGTCACGTTCAACCCACGCGAGCAGGCCGACAACCTCAAGAAGTACGGCGGGTTCATTCCCGGCGTGCGCCCCGGGCTGCCGACGGCCGAGTACCTCGACCGCATCCTGGCCCGCCTGACCTTCCCCGGATCGATCTACCTGGCAGCGGTTGCCGCCTTCCCGATGATCCTGATCGGCTGGACCGGCGCCAGCTTCTTCTTCGGAGGCACCTCGATCCTGATCGTCGTCGGCGTGGCGCTCGACACGATGAAGCAGCTCGAAGCGCAGCTCCAGATGCGCAACTACGAGGGCTTCCTCAACTGACTCGCCGTCGGCGGCGTGATGGATCGTGGACGGCTGTGGCTTGAGCCCGTCGGCTAATGTCCACTTTTCCGATGCCAGCTGAACTCAATCTCGTACTCGTAGGACCTCCCGGTGCCGGTAAGGGCACCCAGGCCGCTCGTCTCGTCAAGGACTTCTCATTGCCGTTCATCTCGGTCGGCGACATCCTGCGCGCCAACGTCAAGGAGGGCACCGAGCTCGGCGTCAAGGCCAAGGAGTACATGGATCGCGGCGACCTCCTGCCCGACGAGCTCGTGGTCGACCTCATCATGGCCCGCCTGGCCGAGCCCGACGCCGGCGAGGGCTTCATCCTCGACGGCTTCCCGCGCACCGTCCCGCAGGCCGAGGCGCTCGACGCGGGCCTCGGCGCCGCCGACCGCAAGCTGACGGCCGTGGTCGTGATCGAGGTTCCCGACGAGGACCTGATCGACCGACTTTCCGGCCGTCGCGTCAACCCCAAGACCGGTCGCACCTACCACATCAAGTACGACCCGCCCAAGCACGAGGGCGTGGACGACATCGACGGCACGAAGCTGATCCAGCGCGACGACGACAATCCCGAGACGATCGCCAACCGGCTCAACGTCTACCACGAGCAGACCGCTCCGGTGATCGGCTACTACGAGCAGCAGAGCACCGAGAACAAGGCCATGGTCCGTCGTATCGACGGCACGCGCGAGCCCGACGAGGTCTATCGCCACATCCGCGCGCTCGTCGCAACGGTGCGGCTCGAAGACACGCTCTGATCCACGGGGCCGGGCCACGTGATCAACCTCAAGACTCCTGAGCAGCTCGACCAGATGGCCGCTGCCGGCAAGGTCCACGCCGAGGCCATCGCGCTCTCGGTCGAGGCCGCGCAGCCGGGTACGACGACGCTCGAGGTCGACGCGGCGGTCGAAGACTTCATCCGCAAGGCGGGCGGCATCCCAACCTTCAAGGGCTTTCGCGGCTTCCCCGGCTCGATCTGTATCTCGAACAACAGCATGGTCGTCCACGGCATCCCCGGCGACGAGGTGCTCGAGGCCGGCGACACGCTCTGCATCGACATCGGCGTGACGCTGGGTGGCTGGGTCGCCGACGGCGCCGTCACGATCCCCGTCGGCGGCGAGTCGAACGCAGTTGCCGAGCGCCTGATGGAGGCCACAAAGCAGTCACTCTTCGACGCCGTCGACGTCTGCCGGCCCGGCGGACACCTCGGTGACGTCGGACACGCAGTGCAGCAGCGCGCCGAAGGTGCGGGCTTCTCGATCATCCGAGAGCTCATCGGGCACGGCGTCGGGCGCCAGATGCACGAAGATCCGCAGGTACCGAACTACGGGACGCCCGGCACGGGCCCCGAGCTCAAGCCCGGCATGGTGCTGGCGATCGAACCGATGGTCAATGCCGGCGGCCCGGAGATATTCGTCGGCGACGACAACTGGTCGGTCTTCTCGGCCGACGGCTCGCTGGCCTCGCACTTTGAGTTCACCGTCGCCGTCACAGACGACGAGCCGCGCATCCTCACCCCCTGGCACGAGATCGTCGACGTCTGGTCCTGACCGGAGGCGGCGCAGCGTCGTCGAGGCGGCCAGATCTGCGTGCTACCATTCGCCGTCGCGCCTCTGAGTCCGCTCAGGTGACCGATGCTCCGCAAGACTTCCGGACCCTGAACGCCCGACAACGGCTGGCCCCAGACGCGAATTCTTGCTGTTCAAACAGAGTTTTTCCGCCTTGTGAGAGGGCAAATCACCGTGAAGGTTCGAGCTTCAGTAAAACCGATCTGCGAAAAGTGCCGCGTCATCCGTCGCCGTGGGACGGTGCACGTGATCTGCACCAACAAGCGGCACAAGCAGCGCCAGGGCTAGGTCAAGGCAGATATGGCACGTATTTCAGGAGTCAACATTCCGCTCAACAAGCGGGTCGAGATCGGTCTCACGTACATCTACGGGATCGGTCAGTCCACCGCGCAGAAGCTGCTCGACGACGCCGGCATCAGCCGCGACACATTCGTCCGCGACCTGACCGAGGACGAGGTCGTCAAGCTGCGTGACGCAATCGACCAGACGCTGACCGTCGAAGGTGACCTGCGCCGCGAGCGCAGCCAGGACGTCAAGCGTCTGATGGAGATCGGTGCCTACCGTGGGCTGCGCCACCGCCGTGGCCTGACCGTCCGCGGACAGCGCACCAAGACCAACGCCCGCACGCGCAAGGGCCCGCGCAAGGCACAGATCGCCAACAAGAAGAAAGTTTCCAAGTAACACATGGCTGACCCCAAGAAGGGCCGTACCGGCCGCCGCAAAGTCAAGAAGAACGTTCCGTTCGGCCAGGCCCACATCAAGGCCAGCTTCAACAACACGATTGTGTCGCTCACTGACCGCCAG
>JBIQMF010000104.1:0-6447 GCA_044463545.1 Solirubrobacterales bacterium | reverse complement strand
AACGTGCCGCCGGAGGTCTCTGCCGACTCGCCACACCACGGGAGCCGCACGAACAATCCCGCGCCGCCGTTCGAGTTCAGCTACGTCGAGAAGTATCCGGCAGCCATCGAGTGTCGCGTCGACTTCGACGACTGGACGGCCTGCGGAAGCGGAAACCAGCTGGCCTACCTGGCGGACGGGCTGCACACCTTTAACGTCAGGGTGATCGACTTCGCCGGCAACCAGGCGGCAGCGAGCACCCAGTTCACCGTCGACACGCAGGCGCCGGCCGCGCCGAGCATCGGCTCTGGTCCCGACGAGCCCGTCTCCTCCACCTCCGCCAGCTTCAGTTTCAGCGGGGAGGCGTCCGGCAGCTTCGAGTGCGCGCTCGACACGATTGAGCTCTGGCAGCCGTGCACGAGTCCGCAGAGCTACAGCTCGCTGGGTCAAGGTGGCCACAACTTCTACGTCCGCCAGCTCGACGCCGCCGGCAACGTCGGGCAGCCGAGCGTCAGAACGTGGGTGGTTGACACCGTCGGCCCGGCGGCCCCGAACATCCTCGGCCCCGTCGGCACAGTCGCCGACACGGGCGCAACGATCAGTTTCAACACCTCGGAGGCCCCGGCCACCTACACTTGCAGCCACAACGCCGATGCCCCGACCGCCTGCACCAGCCCAGCAACGCTCAGCGGACTCAGCAACGGAGAGCACAGCTTCACGGTGAGGGCCTTCGACGCCCTCGGCAACGCCAGCGCACCCTCAACGATCAGCTGGACGATTGACACGTCGCTCTACTCGGTGACGATCTTCGGCGGACCCGTCGGCGTCGTCGGCAGCGCAGAGAGCAACTTCGAGTTCTCGGCCACCGCCCACGAAGGAAGCACCTACCACTGCAGCATCGACAGCGAGAGCGATTTCGACCCCTGCAGCTCGCCGTATGCGACGGGTCCCCTCAGCGACGGCGAGCACACCCTGCGCGTGTATGCGGTCAACGGCAGTTGGACCAGTGCGACGGTCGCTGCCAGTTGGACGATCGACACGACGCCGCCGGCCATCACGGTCGACGAGCCGCTCGAGGGTGAGACGACCGGCACAAGCGGACAGTTTGTCTTCGAAACCAGCGACGCCACTGGCGGCGTCTCCACGACCTGCCAGCTCGACGGCGCAGAGGCCACGCCCTGCAGCTCGCCCGTCCCCTTCTACGCGCTCGAGGGTGGGCCGCACACGATCACGATTGCTGCAACGGATGCGGTCGGCAACGTCGGCACGCTGTCGCGCCATTTCAACGTCGACGGAACAGCACCGCAGACGACGATCCTCTCCGGCCCCGCCGAGACGACGAACAGTACGACGGCCAACCTCAGCTTCAGCTCGGACAAGCCCCTCAGCACCTTCGCCTGTTGGCTCGACGGTGACGCCATCCCCTGCGACCCGGCCGGCACCCCCCTGAGCGGCCTCGCCGAGGGCTCGCACGCCTTCGTGGTGGTGGCCACAGACACCCTCGGCAACGCTGACCCGACCCCCGCCGTGCATGTCTGGAGCGTCGACACGACCGCCCCGGCCGCCCCGGCGATCGGCTCACCGCCCGTCGACATCACGACGTCCGAGACATCGATCGAGCTCTCTGGTTTTGCCGAGCAGGGCAGTCTCGTCAGGGTCTTTGACGGCATCGACGAGTTGGGCAGTGCGACGGCCGGCCCCGACGGCGTCTGGAGACTCTCGCCTGACCCGAACCTCAGCGAGGGCGCGCACGAGGTGACGGCCACCGCGACAGACTCCGCAGGCAACACGGGTGCAAGTTCGGCCCTGCGACGGGTGGTCATCGACAAGACGGACCCGGTCGTGACCATCATCTCGCCGAGCGACGGCGAACTGCTGGCCAGGACATCGGCGACGATCGAGTTTGAAGTCGACGAGCAGAACCCGCTTTCGACCCAGTGCAGCCTCGACGGAGGGGCATTCGCAGCCTGCACGTCTCCCTGGACGTCGGGAGCGCTCGACCAGGGGCTACTGCACACCTTCAGCGTGCTCTCAGTCGACCAGGCCGGCAACCAGTCGCTGGCCCAGGTGACCTTCAGACTCGACACCAGTCCGCCCGCGCGTCCGGCGCTCATCTCGCCGGCGGACGACAGCTTCAGCCAGACAGGTGCGATCAGCGTCACGGGCTATGCCGAGCCCGGGTCGAGCGTCACGGTCGACGACGAAGACGGCCCCCTCTGCACCGCCACGGCCGGCGGGGATGGTCAGTTCACCTGCTCGCCAGCCACTGCCTTCGCCGAGGGCAGCCACACACTCAGCGCCATCGCGCGGGACGCCGCCGGCAACGCCAGCGAACGCTCCGAGGGTGTGACCTTCACCGTCGACTCGGTCGTGCCGACGATCAGCATCGACTCGCCCCTGCCCGACGCCGTCGCCGGCACACCCACGCCGACGATCGCCTTCAGCGCGGCCGACACCGGGTCCACTCCGACGGCGCAGTGCAGTGTCGACAACGCTCCGCCCGCGCCCTGCACGTCACCCTGGACCGCGCCGCCTCTGCTGGACGGCGTACGTACGGTCAACGTGATCGTGCACGACGCAGCCGGCAATGCAGCCGGTGCGTCGGTCACCTTCTCGATCGACACGGGCCCGCCGACCGTGATCTTCACCGCCGCCCCGGCACAGTCGACGCCCCAGACCTCGGCCAGCTTCTCCTTCGTCTCGGACGACACGCATTCAGAGTTCGAGTGCCGCATCGACAGCAGCAACTTTGCGCCCTGCGTCTCGCCGGCGATCATCGTCGGGCCGCTGACGGCGGGCTTCCACTCGTTCCACGTGCGGGCGCGCGACCACCATCAGAACCTCAGCACCGAGGCGACCTACACCTGGATCGTCGGCAGCGCCCTGCCGACGCCCCCTGGTGGCAACGGCGGTCCGTCGGGGCCGTACGACCCCGTCCCCAAGGCCTGCTTCAAGAGTGGGGTGCTCATCACCGCGGTGGCCTTGCGCGGGAAGAAGGTCACGGTCAGCGGCTTTGCCAGCATCAGGCACGTCGGCAAGAAGGTCGGCGTCGCCTTCCGCTCCAAGCCCGGCAAGCGCCTCGGCGGCGCACGCGTACGTGGCGACGGCCGCTTCACGCTCAAGGTGAAGGCTCCCACCAAGGGGCAGCGACGCTCCAGCCGCGCCGCCTACCGCGCCAACGTCGGCAAGGAACGTTCAGGTTGGGCACCGCTCGCCAGTCGATTCGGCAGCCTCTCGGCCACATGGTCTGGCGAGAAGCTGCGGATCCGCGGCAAGCTCGTGAAGCCACTCGTGGACGACTCGCGTGCCGTCGTGCACGTGCGCGACGGGTGCAACGGCGGCTTCAACAAGTCCGGCGACGCCGACGTCTCGCGCAGCGGCAAGTTCAGCACTTCGTTTCCCTTTGCGACGCGAGCGCCCGTCATCTTCGTGCGTGTGGACAGCGTCGTGAAGCGCAGCGCGCGCAGCCGCAGGACGCTCAAGGTGCGCTCGCTGGTACTGCCCGTCCGCACACATTGATCCGCCCCCGCGCGCTCGTAGAATCGCGCTGATGCGGGGCGGTAGCTCAGCGGTCAGAGCAAGCGACTCATAATCGCCTGGTCGCAGGTTCAAATCCTGCCCGCCCCATGCCTCCGCGCTGGCTGCGACGCCAGCTGACGGCCGCCTGTCTCACGCGGCTGCAGCGCGCAGCACCTGCCAGCTGAAGCTGTCAGCTCGCTGGATCGTCTGTTTACGGAAATCCCTCAAATGGGCGGCGTTTCCGTATATTCGTCACAGGTTCACACGACAGGCAGACGTTGGGCGACGCAAGCACACCTCACCGCGACGGTCCCCCGCACGGACCCTTCCGCGCCTGGGCTCTGCAACACGAGCTGAGCTCGCTGCTGGGCGGCGACCCGCACTGGCGCGCAAGCAGCGAGCTGCAGACCGGCGACTCGGTGCGCACGCCAGAGGACGCCGTCTGCGGCCAGGGACATCTCGGTCAGGCGCTACGCACGGACCCGCGCATCGAGTTGCGCATCCGCACATCGGTGGTGCTGTGGGGCGCGGCGCTGGCCACCGACGTCGCCAACCAGATCAGCCCGCGGTCGATCGCGATGCCGACGGGCAGTTTCTGGCTGCTGGCAACGTGTGCGCTCTTCGGGGTGTTGATCTCGGCCTTCGTGTACCCGCGGCTCAGCGAATCGCGCTTCGTCGCACTCGAGCAGTCGATGCTGACGTTTGCGACCCTGCTCATCTTCTACCAGAGCTCGGTCACCGGGGGTAGCGGCAGCCCTTACACGATCTGGTTCATCCTCACCTCGTACTACAGCACCTACCTGATGCCGGCAGGACAGGCGCTTGCGAACCTCGCCTGGATCACCCTGCTCTGCGTGCTCACCCTGGCCTTCGCCCAGACCGAGGCATCGAGCACGAACGTGCTGCAACTTGCCGCGTTGCTCATCTCCATCCAGGTGACGTCGTTCGCGCTCATCCACCAGCGACGGCGCGAGGACACGATCGAGCGGGCCGTGACCTTCATGGCACTGGCCGACCCGCTGACCGGCACGGCCAACATGCGTGCCTTTGAGAACTACGTGGACGAACTGCTGCGTAGCGACGGTCAGCGTGTGGCGCTGCTGGTTGCCGACATGAACGGCCTGAAGGGCGCGAACGCGGTCTTCGGACAGGCCGTGGGTGACGACATGATCGTGCGCACCGCCGGCCTGATGCAACGTGCCTGCTCAGAGCGCGATCAGGTCGCCCGTTTCGGCGGCGACGAGTTCGCGGTTGCGTTGCCCAACGCCCGAGCGGCAGACGTGGTGCGCTGGCGCAAGCAGTTCGAGCTGCTGGTTGATCGCCACAATGCCGCGGTACGCGGGCGCCTGCCCCAGATCTCCGTGGCACTGGGCAGTGCGCTCTATCCCGACGACGGCATGCGCGTCGACGAGCTGATCGACGTCGCCGACCGGCGCATGTACGAGGCGAAGACCCCCGGCATCGCCCCGCCCCATGAGCTCGACGGGGTCGAACCAGGCGACGCCGCGCGGCGCTTTCGTAGCGCCGGACTGCACGATGCCCCGCGCCACGCCGTCGACGTGCGCGACCGCATGCGTCTGGCCTCGATCAACTGGTTGACCTGTGGCACCCTGACGCTGGTCGCGGCCGCCATCGGCGGCGCTTCTGTGCAGCTATGGCCCGCCGTAGCCTGCGGCGTGTTCGCACTATTTGTCGCGATCCTTGCCGAAACGCGCCGCCAGAGGCGACTGACACGTCGCGTCTCACGCTTCATCGATGTCTCGACCGTGGGCTACGCCCTCCCGGCCATCTGGTCTACCGGCGGCAGCGCCAGTCCGATCCTCATCGCAGTCGTGCTCGCGATCTCGTTCTATGCCCAGAACTTCGCTCGCAACATCGCGGTGCCCCGCATCTCACTGCTGGTGGCCGGCGCCGTGATCGGCTTCTCACTGGGCGGAGCGCACACGACGCTCGAACTCACCTACCTGCTGACCGCGGTTGTTGCGATGCTCGTGATTGCGACAGTGATGCAGAACAGCCAGCGCCAGGTCAGCGAATCGCTGCGCCTGCTGCGCGACTCGGCACGGCGAGACCGCTTGACCGGGCTGCCCAATGCCATCGCCCTCCGCAGCCAGCTCGAGGCCGCCATCCGCGCCGCCGAGGCAGGTCAGCCGGCAGCGGCTCCCTCGCTCCTCGTCGTTGACCTGGACGACTTCCGCCGTGCCAACTCGCTGGCCGGGCACCGCGGGGGTGACGAGGTCCTGAAGGCCGTGGCCGACACGCTGCGTCGTCACGACGAGGCTTGCACCGCCTACCGCATCGGTGGCGACGAGTTCGTGCTGCTGTGCGGCCCGACCGAGGAGGCCGAGCTGCAAGAAGCCGCCGCGCGCGCGTGCAGATCTGTCGCACGCCAGCACCGGCTCGGTTCGACGCACTTCGCCGTGACTGCGACGGCCGGACACGCCAGTTGGCGCCCGGAATCGACGGCCGACGAGATGATCGAGCAGGCCGAGGCGATGCTGCGCTCACGCAAGCGTCCGCGGCCGGGCAGCGGCAGCGGCAGCGGGCGCGTCCTGCTCTGAGATCGAGCAGTCCCTCGGGCAGCGGCCGTTGGCCGCGAGCACCCCGGGCGCGGCCTGCAACTAATCTCACAATCCATGAGTGACCCCTCCCCCGCCTCGGCCCACACCCCTGACCAGATCCGCAACCTCGCGATCATCGCCCACGTCGACCACGGCAAGACGACGATCGTCGACCACATGCTCAAGCAGTCGCAGGTCTTCCGCGACAACCAGGCCGAGATGTCCCAGGAGTTGATCATGGACTCCGGCGACCAGGAACGCGAGCGTGGGATCACGATCACGGCCAAGGTCACGGCCGTCGAGTACGGCGAGTACCGCCTCAACATCATCGACACGCCCGGCCACGCCGACTTCTCGGGCGAGGTGGAGCGCACCCTGAACATGGCCG
>JBIQMF010000103.1:0-6482 GCA_044463545.1 Solirubrobacterales bacterium | reverse complement strand
GTACGGTGACGGAGATCGCCCAGGCCTACGAGCGTGGCGGCGCCGCCGCCATGAGCGTGTTGACCGACCCCTTCCACTTCGGGGGCTCGCTGGAGGATCTCGTCGAGGCGCGCGCCGCGTGCGGCCTGCCGATCCTCGCCAAGAACTTCCACATCGACCCGTACCAGCTCTATGAGTCGGCAGCCCACGGCGCCGACGCTGCGCTCATCGTCGTGGCGTCAGTCAGCCCGCGCCGCCTCGAGGAGCTCTACGCCGAGGCCCGTGCGCTCGACCTCGACGCGCTCGTCGAGGTGCACAACTCGGAGGAACTCGAGCAGGCGTTGGCGATCGAGGCTGACGTGATCGGGATCAACAACCGCGACCTTGCGACGTTCGAGATCGACGTCGAGACGACCTTCGAGTTGATGGCGGACATCCCGACGGGGATCACGATCGTCGCCGAGTCCGGCATCAGCAACATCGATCAGATCGTCCGCCTCGACGACGCCGGGGTGGACGCGGTGTTGATCGGCCAGGCGCTGATGAGCCAGCCCGACGTCGAGGCGGCCTGCCGCGCCTTCACGCGGATCGATGAAGAGTGACCCCTGCAGCCTGTTCGCGGCCGCGCGCGACAAGATTGATCTTGACTTAAGCGATTTTTGGGAGCCGCATAAAGGGCGCTCCGGGGCCGTCAGGATCGTGTTCAATTGCCGAAGCAGCCGACCGACCAGTCCGTGACCGAGAGGAACTGACCAGATGAACGACTACATACCGCACACGCCCCAACCTCCGCAGCACGCGCCGCAGGGTGGCTCGGGCGCGGGGCTCTCGTTGATCTCGGCCGTGATCGGGGGCGCCATCGTCGCCGCGGTGATGGCCGTGCTCGTCGTCACCGGCGTGATCGGCAGCGGCGACACCGTGGTGCAGAGCAACGGCATCGCCGCCTCGACCGCAAACGCCAGCGGCCCTGCCAAGACCGTCGGAGCCATCTACAAGCAGGCGGCCCCCGGGGTCGTCTCCGTACGTGCGCGCGTCTCGAGCGGCCAGGCGGACCCCTTCGGCGGCCCGCAGGACGGCCAGGCGAGCGGTACCGGATTTCTCATCAGCAAGGACGGATACATCGTCACCAACCACCACGTCGTGGAGAACCACCAGGGCGACGTGCGCGTCACGTTCAAGGACGACAAGACCGTCTCAGGGCAGGTCATCGGTCAGGACCCCTCCAGCGACATCGCCGTGATCAAGGTCAAGCCCGACGACCACAAGCTTGAGCCGTTGGAGCTGGGCGACTCGGACAAGGTTGCGGTCGGCGACCCGGTGGTCGCCATCGGCAGCCCCTTCGGCCTCGACCAGACGGCCACCACGGGCATCATCTCGGCGCTGCAGCGCACGATCACAGCGCCCAACAACTTCTCGATCGACAACGTCCTGCAGACCGACGCAGCCATCAACCCGGGTAACTCGGGTGGTCCGCTGCTCAATGACCGCGGTCAGGTGATCGGGGTCAACAGCCAGATCGCCACCAGCGGCGGGACGGCCGGAAACGTCGGCATCGGCTTTGCCGTGCCGATCAACAAGGTCAAGCAGATCGTCCCTGACCTCGAGAAGCACGGCAAGGTGCAGTACGCCTACCTCGGCGTGACCACGGCGACGCTCGAGAGCTCGGTTGCCGAACGCCTCAAGCTGGGGGCCGAGAGCGGTGCCATCGTCGCCTGTGTCGTGCGCGGCGGCCCGGCCGGCAAGGCCGGCCTCAGCGCCGGTGGCAGCAACTCGGTCGCGATCGACGGCATGGAGTTCAACCTCGATGCCGACATCATCACGAAGATCGACGGCAAGGACGTCAGGACCAGTACCGACGTGCAGAAGGTCGTGCTCGAGCACAAGCCCGGCGACTCGGTCAAGATCGAGACCTACCGCGACGGCAAGAAGAAGAGCTTCGACGCCAAGCTCGACACGCGCCCGACCACGACCGACAACAACTGCAACCCGCGGTCTTCGGGACGCTGAGCCGGCAGCCCGGCGCAACTTCGGCGGCAGGTCGTCGCGGCCATGTCAGACTTTGGCCGTGACGACCAATGCCCCGACTGAGTTTGTTCCCGCGCGCACGCGTGTGAAGATCTGCGGCCTGACGCAGAGGGCCGACGCCGACCTCGCCGTACAGCTCGGTGCATGGGCGCTGGGCATGATCATGTGGCCTGCCAGCAAGCGCCACGTGACCCCGCAGGTGGCGGCCGAGATCGCCGACTCGGCGCGGCGCAGCGCCGAGATCGTCGGAGTCTTCGTTGACCAGCCGCTCGACGAGGTTGTGGCGCTGACGAACGAGATCGGACTCACAGTCGTGCAGTTGCACGGCAAGGAGGGCCAACGTTTCGCCAACGCCGTCGCCCAGCGCACCGGGGCAAAGGTGATCAAGGCCTTCCGCGTGCAGGGTCGTGACGTGCTGGGCGAGATGGGCAAGTTCTACGACGTCGACCACCACCTGCTGGACACCTGGAAGGCCGGCGTTCCGGGTGGCACGGGCGAGACCTTCGACTGGGAGTTTCTGCGTGGCCGCAGGCGCGGCGATGTGCCGCTGATCCTCTCTGGCGGCCTCACCCCCGAGAACGTCACGGCTGCCATCGAGACCGTCGGGCCGTGGGCCGTCGACGTCTCTTCCGGCGTTGAGGCCGAGCCCGGGGTCAAGGACCACGACAAGCTTGCGGCGTTCTTCGACGCCGTGGATGCCGCCGTCTCGCCGCGCCGCGCGCGCCCCGAGGCGCCCGCCACCGGCGCCGAGGAGGAGGTCCTGACGCTGGCGTGGGCCGAGCGTGAGCGCAAGCAGAAAGAGTTCGAGAAGGAACAGGCAGCGCGCCGCGAGGAGGCCGCGGCACGCCGCATCGAGGCCGCCGAGCGCGTCGCCGCCAAGCAGGCCGAAGAAGCGGCAGGCCCTGCCCCGGGGGTGGACGCTGCGGCAGCGGAGGAGAGCGATGAGTGACGTGGGCCCGACAGAGCTGGCGGCCGACGGCCCGATCGAGCACAAGTTCGGCGCCTACGGTGGCCAGTATGTGCCGGAGACGCTGGTCCCGGCCCTGCAGGAACTGGAGGCCGGCTGGCTGGCCGCGCGCGAGGACGCCGAGTTCCGGGCCGAGCTGCAGACGCTGATGCGCGACTACGCCGGCAGGCCGACGGCGCTGTATCTGGCCGAGCGGCTCTCTGAGCACGTCGGCTGCCGCGTCTACCTCAAGCGCGAAGACCTCATGCACACCGGGGCGCACAAGATCAACAACGCCCTGGGCCAGGCGCTGCTGGCGCGGCGCCTCGGCAAGCGTCGCATCATCGCCGAGACGGGGGCCGGCCAGCACGGCGTGGCGACGGCGACCGCCTGCGCGCGGCTCGAGCTCGAATGCGAGATCTTCATGGGCGCCGAGGACATCCGCCGGCAGGAGCCCAACGTCAAACGCATGCAGCTGCTGGGGGCCACCGTGACGGCTGTCGAGGCCGGCTCGAAGACGCTCAAAGAAGCCGTCTCTGCGGCCATCCGCAACTGGGTCGAGACGGTCGCGGACACCCACTACATCCTCGGCACGGCGGCCGGCCCCGCGCCCTTCCCGGCCATCGTGCGCGACCTCCAACGCGTGATCGGCGACGAGGCGCGCGCGCAGATCCTGCAGAGCGCGGGCCGCCTGCCGGCGCGCGTGATCGCCTGCGTCGGCGGCGGCTCGAACGCCATCGGCACCTTCAAGGCCTTCGAAGCCGACGCGGGGGTCGAGTTGATCGGCGTCGAGGCGGGCGGTCACGGCATCGCCAGCGGGCAGCACGGCGCCACGCTTTCGGCGGGCTCGACCGGCATCCTCCACGGCACGCGCACGGCAGTGCTGCAGGATGAGGACGGGCAGATTCTCGAGGCCCACTCGGTTTCGGCCGGCCTCGATTATCCCGGCGTCGGGCCCGAACACGCCGCGCTGCGCGACTCCGGCCGCGTGCGCTACGAGTCGATCACCGACGAGCAGGCGCTGGACGCGCTGCGGCTCGTCTGCAGACTCGAAGGCATCATCCCCGCGCTCGAGAGCTCCCATGCGGTCGCCTGGCTCTTGCAGAATCCCGGTGACGACGTCGACCTGTTGACGCTCTCGGGGCGCGGCGACAAGGACCTGGCCGAAGTGCTGCGCCTGAGCGCAGGGGGAGAGGCCTGAGATGGCTGTGCCCGAGGCCGTCTCCGGCACCCAGCGGATCGCCGCAGCGTTTGCGGGGCACGGCCGCCGTGCGGCGCTGATGCCCTACATGATGGGCGGATTTCCTGACCTCGCGCGGTCGCTCGAGGTGGCACAGGCCTACGTCGACGGCGGCGCCGACCTGATCGAGTTCGGACTGCCATTCTCCGACCCGTTGGCCGACGGCCCCGTGATCCACGCTGCTGCCGTCGACGCGTTGGCCGGGGCAGTTCGGATCGACGACCTGCTCGACGGCGTTGCGCCGATCGCCGCGCAGGTGCCGGTCCTCGTCATGACCTACTTCAACATCATCCACGCGCGCGGAGTCGAGCGCTTTCTCGGCCGCTGCGCAGACGTCGGTGTGGCCGGGCTGATCGTGCCCGACATACCGCTCGAGGAGAGCGCTGTGCTGCTCGAGCCGTGCGACCGTCATGGCCTCGCGCTGATCCCGCTGATCGCGCCCACCACGCCCGACGAGCGCATCGCTGAGATCTGTGCGCAGGCGCGCGGCTTCATCTACACGGTCGCAGTCACAGGCACGACCGGAGAGCGCAGCGCCGACGCCGGCGGGCTCGACGAGCTGGTGCGGCGGGTGCGTGCGCACACCGAGTTGCCGGTGGCCGTCGGCTTCGGCATCTCTGAACCCGATCAGGCAGCCCGTGTGGGCGAGCTGGCAGACGGGGCCATCGTCGGCACACGGCTTGTGCGTTGTGTGGGTGAAGCCGCCGCGGCCGAAGAGGACGCGGCTGCGGCCGCGCGCGCTCTTGTGGGCGAGTTCTCGGCCGCGCTGTCCTAGGCCGGCTGCCCGCAATGGCTCTGCAGGCTCTGGGCGCTGCCGGGGCGTTGCTGGAGGCTTGCGCTGCCTGAGTATTGTGCTTGCTGGGTGATGCGCTGCCTGGGCGTTGCGCTGCCTTGGCCGTGCGCTGCCCGGGCCCCGCGCTATCCTTGGCCGCGATGTTCATCAACACCATTTCATTTGTGCTGGCCGCCTGTGTCTACCTCTTCCTCTGGGCGATGGGTTCAAACGGTCTGACCGCCGTGCTGATCCCCGCGCTGATCGTGATCACGGGCGCGGCCATCTACACCTACAAGCCGCTGATCGAAAAGACGATCCACCGCGAGAAGTAGTCGCTGGCGCCCTCGCTGCGCCAACGCTGCTCGCGGTGCTCCAGCACTGCCGTCGCGGCTCCAAAGCTGCCAGCGGCACGCAAACTCTGCGCACAGCTCGGCGCTCTGCCGGGGCCCGGCGTCGGCCTCAGCCGAAGAACGTCCGCGCGACGTCGATGTGGTGCTGGTCGACGGTCTTGACGTCGGTCACGCCCGAGAGCGGGACGGCGATGACGTCGGTGCCAGCGAGCGCAGCCATCTGTCCGAAATCGCCGTCGATGGCGCACTCGGCGGCCTTGATGCCGTAGCGCGTGGCCAGCACACGGTCGTGGGCGGTCGGGGTGCCGCCGCGCTGCACGTGACCCAGCACAGTCACGCGGGATTCGAAGCCGGTCAGCCGTTCGAGCTCTGACGAGAGCGCAGCGCCGATTCCGCCGAGTCGCGGGAATCCGTAGTCGTCGGTCGTCTCGTTGGCGCGGACCTGCTGCGACCGGCCGTCGGCCCAGGACAGGTTGGCACCCTCGGCGGCGACCACGATCGAGAAGTTGGCGCCGGCCGCGTGCCGCTTGGCGAGCTCGGCCGCGATCTCCTCGACCGGGGTGTCGAACTCGGGTACGACGAGCGCGTCGGCACCGCCGGCGATGGCGCTGAATGTCGCGATCCAGCCGGAGTTCCGACCCATCACCTCGAGCACGATGATGCGATCGTGTGAGGCGGCGGTCGTGTGCAGGCGGTCGATGGCGTCGGTGGCGATCTGCACCGCGGTGTCAAAGCCGAAGGTGAAGTCGGTACCGACGACGTCGTTGTCGATCGTCTTCGGGACCCCGATCGTCGGGATTCCCTCTTCGAGGAAGAGCCTGCGCGTCATCATCATCGTGTGCTCGCCGCCGATCGCGATGAGCGCGTCGAAGCCGTCGGCTTCGACGGCCTCGCGGATCAGCTCGACCCCGTTCTCCTCACGGTAGGGGTTGTAGCTCGAGGTACCGAGGATCGTGCCGCCGAGGTGCAGGATGCCGCGCACGCGCGAGCGGTCGAGCGGAATGTACTCGCGCTGGGCCAGGCCGCGGTAGCCATACTTGAGACCGACGGGCTCGTGACCGGCGCTGAGCAGTTTGCGCGACGCGGCGCGGATCACGGCATTGAGGCCGGGGCAGTCGCCGCCGGCGGTGAGAATTCCGACTTTCATCGCGCGAGTATAAGTACGAA
>JBIQMF010000102.1:0-6530 GCA_044463545.1 Solirubrobacterales bacterium | reverse complement strand
CTCGCGCGGCAGCTCGGCCGGCGAGTGCAGAAAGCTCGAGGAGACGAGGTCGTAGCGCCGGGGGTCGTCGAACTGCGTGAGGTCGGCGGCAACAAAACTGGCTCCCGTGACGCCGGCGTTCTGCGCGGCCTCGCGGGCGCGCTCGACAGCAGAGGGTGAGATGTCGACCCCGGTGGCCTGCCAGCCCTGCCGGGCCAGCCAGACAACGTCGGCCCCCTCACCACAGGCGATGTCGAGCGAACGGCCCGGCGTCAGCGTGGGCGCGACGTCGGCCAGCACCTTGTTGACGCGTCCCGACCAGACGCGTCCGGGGCTGCTGTAGCGACCCTCCCAGAAGTCAAACGCCGAGGGCGCGGGCTCTGCCGCGTCGCCCCCGCCGGCCCCGGCGGTCTGTCCGTCAGTTTCCATCCGCGAGAGGCTAGGTCATCCATGAGTCGGCGCATCAAGCGCCGCGCGCCGCCGCGCGCTGCATTTTCAAGGCTTTCATCCAGGGCGCCGATACAAGCGGGGTGATCAGGTTTCTAACGGTTTCATTGGCTTCCGTTGCCGCTCTCGTGCTCGCCGGCTGCGCCCAGTCAGACCTTGAGGTGTCTTCGCTGGCAGACCCCAAGGCAGCGAGCGGACCGGAACGTCCGCGGATTCCCGACAACTTCACCTGGACGGGCCGCTACATCGTGCCCGACATCGACGCCGACGTGCCCTTCACCTGGCACGGCAACGGCGGCGACATGCAGATGACAGCCGGAGGCCCGCGCGAGAAGATCCACTTCACCAACCTCATCGTCGACGGCGAGCTCTACACGCTCACCTACAAGTGGCCCGGCATCCCAGACCTGCCGTGCTCACATGTCGGTCAGTTCACGCTAGACGAGCTCAACGAGGGCTTCGCCGGAGCCTCCTTCGCAGGGCGCGAGACCCTGCACGACCGTGGCGGCGCAGAGGTCAACCACTTCCGCTCCGTCGGCGTGGTCGAACTGCCGAAGCAGCTGGCCAGGCAACTCGGCGACTCGGACAACGAAGTGCCGATCCGCCTGCCACTGATGGCCGGCGACATCTACACCGACACAGACAACCCCGAGCACGTGCGCCAGCTACTGCACTTCGGCCTGCAGAACCTCTACGACCCCAACCTCGACGAGTGGATCGTGATCGACAGGCACAGCACCGCCCCCGGAAAGGTCGAGCGGCCGGCGGGGTGTCGGAAGGCCGGCTAGACGGCCGCAACGACGCCCTGCGTCACGTCGCGCACATCTACAAACTGCTGGAACCCGCTGACGACAAGCACACGATCCGCTCGTGGTTCGTCGGCATGAATCCGATGCTGAACGATGACGCGCCGGCCGAGGTGATTGCTCGAGGTGAGTTCAAAGCTGCACTTGGAGCAGCAAGGGCGTTCGTGACCACCGGATGATCGAGCAGCTCCGCACAATCAAGCCGCCCGAGACGGGGCTTTGGCGTGTGGGGCGCCGGCAGGAACCACTCCCCTTTCATCTGCCCGAACCACCAGATCTGACCAGCGCGACCTACCCGCGGAACAGGTTCGATGACCTCCTGGGGCGTACTCCAACGATCTACTTCTCGTCGACCGTTGAGGCCGCGATTGCCGAGACAGCGATGCCGCTTCGTACCAAGCCGTCACTGGAAGCCCTGCTGCCCGGCGACGACACGATCGGGCCGAATCGAGTTTCGGCGGCCTACCGCGAGAAGCGTCTGATCGTTCGAGCTGAATGACCCCGCTCTCAGAGCAGCCGCTCAAACCCTGAAATTGCGATTCAACTGAACTCAGTGAACTCAAGACTGTCGGCGAGACTGAACTGAATACAAGCCAGCAGCAGCTCCCCGCCGCTACCAAGCCTCAACGGGGAGTCACTGTACGCATTTGCTGTTCTGCACAGTGTTCCGCTTGAAAACCCGCATACCTATGCGGGTTCGAGAAGTACCGCCACGGGGATTCGAACCCCGGTTTCCGCCGTGAGAGGGCGGCGTCCTAGTCCCCTAGACGATGGCGGCAGGATGAGGGGTGATCCTAGCAACCGGCCGGCCGGCTACTCGAGGCCGTTGAGGGTGTCCACGGCGCCCAGAAGGTCGCCCTGTTTGTAGAAGTCGACGCTGATCATGTTGGCCGTGAGGCCGCGGATGTCCTGGCAGGTGCGCGTGCGTTTGAGGATGAACTCGCGCTGATTGACGCGGCGGGCGATGCTGGGGCGCGGGTTCGGTGGTGTGTCGACCCAGTGGTTCACCAGAAAGAGCGGGTTTGTCGCGCTGCCGCGGTTGTCCCGGCAGGACTTGCGCGACTGCAGCTCGGCGATGCTGTCAAAGCGGAAGGGCGTCTCCTGGGCCAGCTCGTAGGCGCTGTGCATCCACTCAACCTCTGGCGTGGCGTGCTCGGTCAGCAGCAGCACGCGCTCGTCACGCTCGATCATCTCCCCGAGCGTCGGCAGCGGTCGCGTCCACGGACCGCGGTAGGCGTGGCTTGCGACCCCGCTGGCCTCGATTGCAGCGGCGAGATCGGCCGCCGGCACGTAGTCCTCAAAGATCAGCACCAGCACCTCGCGCGGATTGGCCTGCAGGAACTCTTCGACATCGGCCAGCGCATCGCGCAGGCGCACGGCCCCAAGCTCACAGAAGCCGTGGCAGAGGAACAACTCGCTCTGCGCCCCGACCGGGCGCGAAAGCTGGCGGCGGATGCGGTCTGCGGCGCCGACGAACTCCTCGCCGAACTCCCGCTTCATGACCGAACGCGCCTGCGGCGAGCTGCGGTCGGTGTCGGTGAAGACGCGTGATCCCGGGAAGCCGAAGTAGACGTCGACGGCCAGGCCGCGGATGCCGTCTGAAAGCTGCGAGGCAATCGTCCCCTCCTGCGCCGGGAAGAGAAACCCCGGATACCCCGTCGCGCTCATCGCGTTGTGCGTCATCGGCAGCGCCACGCCGTCCAGCGGCCGATCGCAAAGCCGCTCGGCCCCGTTGCAGGTGGCTGAGTTCGTCGAGAACCCCAGCGCCTGCAGGGGGCTCTCGTCGGCCAGCCTGAAGTAGGCGCTGGCCAGCAGCACGACGGCCACGGCCGCGACGAGGCCGTAGACCAGCGAGCGCCCGACGCGGGCACGCGGCTCCTCGGCGTCCACATCCTCCTGGGCATCCGGCGAGGCCATGATCGCCAGCTGCTGCAGCCCTGCGGCCACCAGCAACAGACCGGCGACGGTCACCGCCAGCTGCACTGCCTCATCTGGATTGAGCACGATGAGACCGCCGAGTGCCAGCACGGCAAGACTCCACAACAGGCGCAGCCACGGGTTCTGCGGCGGCGGCGAGAGCTGCGCCCAGGCGCGGACGAGACGCTGCGAGAGGCGGACGCCGCCCAGCGCGCCGTCTGTCGCCGCAACGAGCACGGCGCCAAGACCGATGACCAGCGCCGCCAGACGGAGCAGCCCGTACATGAAGATGTCCCACAGGTCTTCGGCGGCAGCGACAACGTCTGCAGCGGTCAGGTCGGCCGACGCGATGAGCCACGAACGCGCGGCAAACCAGACCACGGCGATGAGTGTGCCTGCGGCGATCAGCGTGAATCCGAAGTGCTGCACCGTACGGCGCCGCCGCGGCGAGACGGCGAAGGCTCCGGCGATCAGCAGCAGCGCAAGCCCCACGAGCAACTCGCGCAACTGGTCGAGCGCACGGGCGGCGTGCGTGAAGCGTCCCAGGCCCTCGCCCCGGGCCACGCGCATCAGGCGCGCGTCGAGCTCCTCGGGAATCTCCTTGGCAAGATCGGGGTCGAGCCTCCGCAGCCCGCTGCTCACGAGGATGCCGACGTTGGCCAGCGTCAGAACCGCCCCGTCGACATCACCGTCGACGGCGGCGCGATGCAGCTGCAGGGCCGAGCTGCGAAAGATCCGTCCAAACGCAGAAGAGCTCAGCATCGAGTCTGCCGTTGCCTCGATCAACGGGCGCACGGCGACGGCGTCCGGCGCAATCTCCTCCACGACGACCTCGGTCAGCCGTTCGGCGGCCACCGCGCGCACCGCCGGATACTCGAGCGCCTCTTCGGCGTGGTCGGCAAAGGCCGCCGAGTCAAAGACATTGCGCTCGACGTAGATCGAGCAGGTTGCGGCAGCGATCGCGACGGCCGCCAGCACCAGCAGCGCCACGCTCACGCGCAGGCGCACAGCGCGGCTCACTCAGCTCCCTCCCCCCGCCGAGGCGCCCAGATCGGGAGCGGCCGCCATCAGCTCAACGAGGTTGCCGGCCGGGTCACGCACGTAGCTGCGCGCTGCACCCCAGTACTCCGTGCGCTCGTCGACTGCGGTGCCGGCGGCGCGCAGCATGGCCAGCACAGCGTCGTAGCCGGCGACGACAAGAGCCACGTGCCCAGCGCCCGGCGCCGACGCGGCGACGGGCTCTCCGCCTCGCTCGGTGTGCATGAGGTGGATCGAGCTGCCGCCGCGTGAGAGCCAGATTGAGCGCGCGCCGAGTCCGGCCGGGGGCGTCACGCGCTCAAACCCCAGGAGCTCATAGAAGCCCGCGCAGGCCTCGGCCTGGGCGGGCGTCACGGCAAAGCTGACGTGTTCGATCACCCGCGGCGGGTGTGCTGGGCAGGCCGAATCATGCGGCCAACGTATCAACCAGCTTGAGGTCCGGCCGGCCGGAGGCGGCCTCCATGCGCGAGAGCGACTTGTTGATGCCCTGGCAGACCCGCTCGATGTCGAAGATCGCGGCAGCATCGCCGGTCACGCCGAAGTAGACGCCGCCGTTGTAGGAGAAGATCGCCGTCGCCACGCGCAGATCCTTGGCCAGCATCACGTACGGGTAGAGAGCCAGCATCTTGCGCCCCATGCAGTAGAGCTGGAACTGCGGACCGGGCACGTTGGTTGTGATCGTGTTGAAGAAACGCGGGACATCGGCGGCGCGCACGATGCCGCGCTCGCCGAGGCCGAAGATCTCCTTCGGTACGAAGTCGGCGAGGCGTCCCAGAAACTTGGCCGTCTGCTCGCCGCGCATCTCTTTGATGGCGTCCATCTGGCGGCGGATGTCACGGATGCGACCGGCCGCATCGTCGATCCCAACAGGTAGATCGACGAACACGGCCGAGACGCGATTCGTGGCTTCGTGCGCATTGTGTTCCTCGCGCACATTCACGGGAACCAGGGTGCGAATGCGATGTCTCCCCAGGTCATCGCCGTGCACCGCCAGGATCTCGCGTATTCCGTCGGTCACCGCCGCGAGGACGATGTCGTTGACGGTCCCTCCGTGGGCTTTGGCCACACGCTTGACCGCAGCCAGGTCGAGTTCTGTGACTCGCCAGGTGCGGTCGGGGCCGATTGGGCCGTTGATCGGGCAGGAAAGGTGTTCGCGGCGGGGCTCGATCAGGCTGCGCCCAAGGGGCGGCAGTCCGCTGGCGGCCTCACGCACCCGCGTGAAAGATCGGGACGGCTCACGCGCGGCCCCTCTCAGACCACGCGCGAGCCTGAGTGGCCCGATTTCCCCCGAGGCCACGCGCGCAGCGATTTCACTCGCCACGGGTGCGGACCTCGGAACCCATTCCTGCCCTCGGGCAGGCTTTGCATCTTTTTCAACACTCAGCAAGAGCGCCAGCAGGTCGGTGGCCGCGACGCCATCGACAACTGCATGGTGGACGGACCAAAGGATCGCCCACTGCCCGTTTGGCAGGTTGTTGACTATGTGGATCTTCCAGAGCGGTCGACTGCGGTCGAACTGCTGCGCCTGAACGCCGGCGTAGAAGTCGCAGACGTCATCGAGGCTCGGGTTGCGCCCAAGGTTGGCCTGGAAGAGGTGGTTGTCAAGATCGAACTCCTCGTCATCGATCCAGATCGGTCGACCACACCCCGGCGGCAGCGTCTTCAAGCGCTGCCGGTAGCGCGGTGAGCAACCGAGTGCGCCCTCGACCTGGCGCCGGATCGCGGAGAATGCAGGCGCCGGCCCCTCGTGGATGCTGACACCGCCGATGTTCATCTGGGTGTTCTCATCCTCGAGATCGAGAAAAAGGTTGTCGACTGCAGAGAGTTGATCCATCTGAACACCATCATGCCCGTTTCCTTGTGCGAACAAGTGTGAGATGCATCACTTATTCGAACAAGTAGTTCTGGGCAGAAGGACGTTCAGCCGATCAACACCCCTGCGCGGCCAAAGATCTGAGGTTGACCAGACGACTCAAGGGTCGCCCGGCAAGGCGGCCGCAGGCTCAGCGCGCGATGCGCTCGGTCGCCTCTTTGACGACCTTCGAGAGCCGCTTGTGCTCGGCGCTACCGAGCCCGGCCCCGACCTCGGTCGCAAAGTCGACGTAGATCCGCTTCAGCCGCGGGATCATCTTCTTGCCGGCCGGGGTCAGCTCGACCATGCGCTTGCGCGCGTCGGACGGGTCGGAGCTGCGCTTGACGAGGCCCTTCTTCTCGAGCCGCTGGATACTGCGGCCGACCGACGGCTCGTCGACCTCGACGGCGTTGGCCAGCTCGATCTGGCTGATCGCCTTGCCGGCCACTGCGAGCTCGAGCAGCACGACATCCTGACCGGCCTGCAGGTCG
>JBIQMF010000101.1:0-6552 GCA_044463545.1 Solirubrobacterales bacterium | reverse complement strand
TTCATCCGCGACCGCGAGACCGGCTTCGGCGCGGCCGACGACCCGGGCGACCCCTACGCCGACTTCACGCGCGAGCGCGCGCAGTCGGCGCGCACGCCCGGCATCGACCGTACGATTGTCGAGGCGATCGTGCGCGTGGTTGACGGTCTGGCAGGTCTCGCCGGCGAGGCAGTCGCGCCCGAGCTGCGCGCACAGATCGAACGCACCGTGCGCGACCTGCTGGTCGTGCTGCGCGACCTGATCAACGCGCTGATCGAAAGGATCGACAACCGCCGTGACGCAGAGCCCCAGGTCGAAGAGATCCCGATCGACTGACCGCCTGCGCGTGGCGCTGGGCTGCTCTGCCGCAATCGCCGTCCTCACGCTGATCGCCTGCTCGAGTGGGGACGCAGGTCCCGATGCACGGGCAACCGAGGCCACAGCTTCGGCAACCACCGATGCCCGGACCGCCGCCACACCGCGTGCCGCCACCTACGTGAAGCACGCGCCCGGCGCCATCGGGCTGACGCTCGACAGCCGCGGGCGCCTGATCTACGCCGAGAAGGACAGCGGCCGCATCGTCCGCGTCGCGCGTGGCAGGAAGACGACGCTGGCGCGCATCCGCGTCGCCGGCGGCGGCGAAGCCGGACTGCTCGGCCTTGCTGCCGGCAGCGGCGGCAAGCTCTGGGCCTACTACACGGGCTCGCGGGCGCAGTGCGGCTCGCCGACGAGCGGCGCTTCCAGCGGCGGTATCCGCGCGCACTGCGTCTGGCGACTGCGTCCTTCCGGCGGCAAGCTCAAGGCCGACAAGCTGATCTTCTCGGCGGCCCATCCCAGCAGCGCCGAGAATCACGTCGGCGGCGCGCTGCACTTCGGACCAGACGGAGCGCTGTATCTGGGAATCGGTGACCTCGGCGAGAACGGCGACGACACCAAAGGGCCCGGGCGCGCGCAGGACCTCTCGGTGCCGTTCGGCAAGATCCTGCGGCTCGATCCCAACCGTCGCAACACCGGCGCCAAGGGCAACCCGACGAGTTGTGGCAACGCCGCCAACAGCGCTCAGCGACGCATCAGCGACCGCCGGATCTGGGCCTGTGGCCTGCGCAACCCCTTCAGCTTTGACTGGGACACGCGGGGCCGGCTCTGGGTGGCCGATGTCGGGGACGCCTGCGACGAGATCAACATCGTGCGCGCGGGCGTCAACTACGGCTGGCAACCACCGCGTACCGACTGCGCAGGCAGCGGCGCCGGTCGCCCCGTCGTGAAGACCAGTGGTACGCCCTCGGGGGTGGCCGTGCCGAAGTCGCCTGCGGCCGGCTCCTGGCGCGGCTACGTCTTCTGGGGCGTCTACGCAGACTCGACGCTTGTGCGCATGAACGCCACGAGCAGGCGACGCGCGCGCGTCGGCGCCGGCCGCAACCGCACCGGCTGGGCGCTGATGGCCGGCCCGCGGCACCTCTGGATGAGCGACGGCCAGAAGATCTCACGCATCAAGCTGCCGGGGGCCTGAGATGGCGCGCACGGTCAACCGCCCGCGCCAAGAGCGCGGCCTGCGCATCCTGCTCATCCCCTTCACGCGGGTCCGCCAGCTCGACGGCTGGCGACGGCTGGCGCTGGCCGGCACGCTGGTCGTGATCTTTGGATCGTTCATGCACTTCCCCGACTTCGGTTGGATCGAGGCCGCGCAACTGCTCGTGGGCGTGAGCTGCCTGCGCATGCTGGCGCGCCACGTCGAGACCGAGCCCTTCGCCAGCCCCTTCGCCGACGGCACGCTGCTGGCCGTCGGCGGTATCTGGTGCGCGCTGATCGCCTGCGGCAACACCTTCTTCGACGCCGCCGAGGCGCGCCGCAGCATCGTCGTAGTGGTCGGCTGCACGCTGTTGTTCGTGGCCGGCATGGCCGTGCGAATCGACGAAGGGCGCTACTGGTACGACGAGGATTACTCCGGCTGAAGGACCCGCGTCGGGCGGCGACAGAGCGGCCTGCAGGCCCCCTGCGCGCCGATACCATCGGCTGATGAGTACGCCCCAGACACCAGAAAGCCTCGCCCAGGGGTTGCAGCAGGTGGGATACCTGCCCGACGAGACGACGGCGCTCGTCAGCCACCTTGCCATCGAGCTCGGCAAGCCCGTACTCGTCGAGGGGCCGGCCGGTGTCGGCAAGACCGAGCTGGCCAAGGCACTGGCGCGCCACACGGGCCGCGAGCTGATCCGCCTGCAGTGTTATGAGGGCGTCGACGAGGCCAAGGCGCTCTACGAGTGGAACTACAAGAAGCAGCTCCTGCGCATCCAGAGCGGGGCCGCGACCGAGGGCGACGACGCCGCGTGGGACTCGGTGCAGGACAACATCTTTTCCGAGGAGTTCCTGCTCACGCGTCCGCTGCTGGCGGCCATCGCATCGGAGCAGCCGGTCGTGCTGCTGATCGATGAGATCGACAAGACCGACCACGAGTTCGAGGCGCTGCTGCTCGAGATCCTCTCCGACTTCCAGGTCTCGATCCCCGAGCTGGGCGTCGTCGAGGCGACCACCCACCCGATCGTGCTCCTCACCAGCAACGACTCGCGCGAGTTGACCGAGGCGCTGAAGCGCCGCTGCCTCTATCTCTGGCTTGATTACCCGACCGGGGCACGCGAGGTCGAGATCGTGCGCATGCACGTTCCCGAGCTCGACGCCGAGCTGGCCCAGCGCATGGTCGACGTCGTGCGCATGGTGCGCGAGCTCGACGTCAAGAAGCCGCCCAGCATCAGCGAGTCGATCGACTGGGCGCGGACCCTGCTGCTGCTTGGTGCCGACCAGATCGACCGCGCCACCTTCGACAAGACGCTGAGCGTGATCGTCAAGCACCGCAGCGACCTTGACCTCGTGGCAGAACGCGTCGGCGTCAAGCTCGAGCGCCCGGGCGCCGCCTTCGGCGCCGCGCGCGGGACCTGAAGGGGCAGCAGTGGGCGGCCAGACGCCGGGCTGGGCACGCTTCACCACGGGGGGGCCGGTCGGCCGCCCGTCGGGCTTCACCGACCTCGTGATCGACTTCGCCCGCGAGCTGCGCGACGAAGGCATGCACGTCGGCACCTCCGAGCTGCTCGACACCTTCGCCGCCCTGGGCCGCGTTGACTGGCGCAGGCGGGCCGACTTCAAGGCGGCGATGTCGACGACGATCGCCAAGTCCCACGACGACCACGAACTCTTCAGCGCCGTCTTTGACCGCTACTTCTTCCGCGCAACCGAAGCCAGCGCCGCCGAACTCGAAGCACCGACCGGCCCGGCCGCCGCGGCCGACGCCGATGACGGGCAGGAGCTGCCCGGCGACGCCGCCGACGGCCAGGGCGAGGGCGAGGGCGAGGGCGCCGGTCTCGACCTTGAGCAGCTGCGCGAGGCGATCATGCAGGCCATCGGCGACGGCGACGACTCGCAGATCCGCGACCTTGCACGGCTCTCGATCATGACGCTGGCCGGCGGCTCGAGCAGCGGAGTGATCGGCGTCGACGTGCAGCGCGTCCGTCGGCAACTGCAGCTGCGCTCGCAGGACCTGCCGCAGGGCGAAGAGGGCGCCGAGTTGCGCACCAAATTGCAGCAGTTCGAGCAGTACGTGCGCCAAGAGCTCGAGGCGCGGCTGATCTCGCAGACCGGCGAGCTGCCGCCGACGCGCCCGCTCAACGAGCTCGGGCGCACGCTGCCCAGCGGCGGCAGCCAGGATCTCGCGGCCGTGCAGCGCTCGGTCAAGATGCTCAAGCGCGCCATGGCCACCCAGGGCCTCGAGCAGCGCGGTCGCAAGCGCGGCGGGCCGATCGACGTGCGCGCGACGATGCGTGCCTCACTCGAGACCGGCGGGGTGCCGCTGAACCTGCGCCACCGCCCGCACCGCCCGCGCAGACCCGAGCTCTTCGTGCTCTGCGACGTGTCGACCAGCGTCACCAGCGCCAGTGTGTTCTTCCTCTCGATCCTGCACGCGCTGCACGACAGCTTCAAGCGCCTGCGCACATTCGTCTTCATCGAGCGCGTGGCCGAGGTGACCGACGTCTTCGAGCAGGAGCGCTCGTTCAAGGCCGCCTCAGAGAAGATCGCCACAACCTCCGGCGTCGCCGACATCTCCGGCTACACCGACTACGGGCGCGTATGGATGGACTTCTACGAGCAGGTCGCCTCCGACCTCGACCCGCGCTCGACCGTGATCGTCCTGGGCGACGCACGCACCAACGGTCGCGATCCACGTGCCGACCTCTTCTCGATGGTGACCGAGCGCGCCGGGCGCTCCTTCTGGCTCAACCCCGAGCCGCGGCTGTACTGGAACTACGGCGACTCCGTGATCGGCACCTACGAGGCGCACTGCGACGGCGTCTTCGAGTGTTGGACGACCAAGCAGCTCGAAGAGTTCGTCCGCGAGCTGACTGCCGCCCGCCCGCGCTGAAGCGGCCGGGCGGCCGCTGCGGCGGGAGCCCTGTGTAGGCTGTCGGGACGAAGTACCCGATCAGGGGAGCTCGCGGTCAGGCGGGCTGAGATCGTGGACTGGAGGCCGGCAGCAGCCGCGCACCGCCGCCACGGACCCTTCGAACCTGTGGGGTAATTCCCGCGAAGGAAGCAGATCACGTGCCAGTCCAGAAGCAGGCCGACCGCAGCGAGACAGTGCGGACCCAAGCAGCGGCTACAGCGGCCGTTGCCGACCGCGCAGCGCCCGTGCTGCAGTTCGACGCAGTCGGCGTCACCTATCCCGGTCGGCCGCCGACCGAAGCCGTGCGTGACTTCTCGCTGAGCATCGAAGCGGGCCGGCGTGTCGCCGTGGTCGGTCCGTCCGGCTGCGGCAAGTCGACGCTGCTGGCGCTTGCTGCCGGGCTGATCAGGCCGAGCGCGGGCGCGGTGCGAGTCGACCAGGCCGTGGCGCTGATGCCGCAGCGTGACCTCCTTGTGCCGTGGCGCAGCGCGCTGGCCAACGCCGCGCTTGCCCTCGAGGCACAAGGCGTCGCGCGGCGCCGGGCCAGACGTCAGGCCGCCCCACTGTTTGAGCGTTTTGGGCTGGCCGGCTTCGAGTCGACGCGCACGTGGCAGCTCTCGGGCGGTATGCGCCAGCGCGTCGCCTTCCTGCGCACCGTGCTGACGGGGCGTCCCCTCCTGGCGCTCGACGAGCCGTTCGGGGCGCTCGACTCGATCACGCGCGGGCAGATGCAGGAGTGGCTTCTGAGTGCGCTGGCCGAAGAGCCACGCACGCTGCTGCTGGTGACGCACGACGTCGACGAGGCGCTGACGCTGGCCGATCAGGTGGTCGTGATGAGCGGCCGGCCCGGCACGATCGTGGGTCAGCTCGAGGTTCCGCGCGAGGCCGGGCTCTCGCGCGACGCGTGGGTGACTTCGCTCGAGTTTGCCGAACTGAAGGCCCGGGCCCTGAAGGCTCTGGCATGAATCGCGAGCGCTCAAAGCTGCGGCTGTGGGTCAGTCCGATCGTGGCCTTCGCCTGCGTGATCGCGCTCTGGGAAGGGGCGGTGCGCGCCAGCGGACTCTCAGAGCTCATCGTCGTCGGTCCGGTGGCCGTCGCCGAGACACTGCTGGGCGAGGCCGACATCCTGGCCGAGGCGACACTGGTCACGGCGTTCGAGGCCGTCAGCGGCCTGCTGCTGGCCTGCGCGGTGGGGATTCTGGTCGGCCTGATCCTGCACCTCTCCCCCCTCCTGCGCGACGCCACTCTGCCCGTCGTGATCGCCTCGCAGGCCGTCCCCAGCGTCGTGCTCGCTCCGCTGATGGTGATCGCGTTCGGCTTCGGAGTGCAGACGAAGATCCTGATCGTCGGACTCGCCTGCTTCTTCCCCGTCGTGATCGGCACTTTTGACGGCCTGCGCAGCGCCGACCCGCAGCTCGTGCAACTGCTGCGCTCCCTGGGTGCGCCGCGCGCCCGCATCCTGCGCCTGGCAGAGCTGCCGTCGGCCTTGCCGCGCCTGCTCTCGGGCGTGCGGATAGCCGCGACCTGGGCCTTCATCGCCGCCGTCTTCGCAGAATACGCCGGCGCGACCGAAGGTCTCGGCTACCTGATCGCGCGCGGAACCCCCACCTTTGACACGGCACGCGTCTACGCGGCAATCCTCATCCTCACGCTGGGCTCACTGGCGCTCTACGGGGCGATGGCCCTGATCGAGCGCAAGCTCGTGCCCTGGGAGCGACACAGTGCAAACCAACGATGAAGCAAGACCCGACCACCCGAGCAAGGAGAACCCCTTGAAGCCTGCAAGAAACCCCCTGGCGGCGATCGCTGCCGTGATCGCCGTAGTGGCCCTGGCGCTGACTGTCTCGGCCTGTGGCGAGAAGGCCGAGCCGACGATCCCGGACGACGTCCGGCCGGACAAGATCAACCTCATGCTCGACTGGCTGCCCAACGCCAACCACGCCGGGATCTACATGGGTATCGAGCACGACGCCTTCAAAAAGCGCGCGCTCGTCGTCGCGCCGCAGGTGCCGCCCGAGGGTGCTGGCGTGATCGAGCAGGTCGAAGCCGGCAGGGTCGACCTCGGTGTCACCTACGCGAGCTGGCTGCTGCAGGCGCAGGACAAGGGCGCCAAGGTCAAGGCCATCGCGGCGCTCGTCAACGTGCCG
>JBIQMF010000100.1:0-6610 GCA_044463545.1 Solirubrobacterales bacterium | reverse complement strand
ACTGGATGCGCTCGCGCGCGTAGTCGACCGCGGCGTCGAGCGCGGCCTGCTGGATTCCGGTGGCCATGGCGGCGACCCCAGGACGCGTACGGTCGAGCGTCTGCATGGCCAGCTTGAAGCCGCCGTTCTCAACGCCGATGAGGTTCTCGGCCGGGACCTCGACGTCGTTGAAGCTCAACATTGCGGTGTCGGAGGCACGCTGACCCAGCTTGTCCTCCTTCTTGTCGACGACTACGCCCCACTCGCGCTCGACGACGAAGGCGCTCATGCCGCGGTGGCCGGCCTCGGGGTCGGTCTTGGCGTAGACCGTGTACCAGTCGGCGTGCGAGCCGTTGGTGATGAAACACTTGCTGCCGTTGATGACGTACTTGTCGCCCTTCTTGACGGCCGTCGTCTTCATCGAGGCGACGTCTGAGCCGGCGTCGGGCTCGGTCAGGCAGAAGGACGCCAGCTTGGGCTCCTCGATGAGCTGCGAGAGGTACTTCTTCTTGAGCTCTTCGCTGCCGCCGATCTCGAGCGGCCCGGAGGCCAGGCCGTTGGTGAAGATTGAGGTCGCGATGCCGCTGCAGCCCCAGGAGAGCTGCTCCTCGATGATGCTGCCCGTCAACACGTCGAGGCCGACGCCGCCGTAGGCCTCGGGGATCGAGGTGTTCATGAGGCCGAGCTCCCAGGCCTTGTTGATCACATCGCGCGGGAAGGTGGAGTCACGGTCGTACTCCTCAGCAACAGGGCGGATCTCGGTCTCGGCGAAACCCTTGGCGGTCTCCTGCATGAGCTTCTGCTCATCGGAAAGCTGGAAATTGACAGACACTGTGGTGTGACTCCTGAATATGGAAATTGACGCAGAGAGAGCCTGAAGATTACCGGCTGCCGAATCCGCCGCCGAGCTTCGACGGATCGGAGACGAGATCGGTCGGAGCCGTGATCTTCTGCGGCTCGTCGACTTCGCTGAGGCGGACCGTCAGACGCAGCGCACCCTCGCCGCCGCCGGCGTTCAACGGCATGTCCAGCGAGATCTCATCGGCGTAGCCGGCATCGCTGACCTTGATCGTGATGTCAGCGACACCCAACTGATCCGTGAGCTGGTCGGCCGAACCAAACCCGGGCAACTCGAGCCCGTCCAGGCCCTTGCCCTCACCCTCGCGGGCATCCTGCAGCAGCGCCTGGGTGTCGAGCTTGGCGGTGTAGGCGCCGTCTTCGCTGCTCTCGACCGAAGTGACGTGCTGACCGATGCTCTTGATCAGCGATGCGATGCCCTCGGGACTGAGGCTCTGGTCCTCGCCATTCTTCTGCTTTGCGGCCTTGTCGCCGACGATCATGTAGTTGTCGCCGTCGACCGAGGCGAAGCCGAACTTCTGCGGCGAGCCGGCGATCTCGAGCGCCAGGGCGATGTTGAAGGCAGGGCCGCCCTCGGCCGCCGTGTCGAACGGGCCGCCGCCAGAGATCGAAACTGCGCCGGGCAGGTTGCCGAGCGAGACGGAGCCTTCGACCTCGGCGACACCGCTCTTGATCTCGGAAGTCTTGACGAGTGCGGCATTGACGGCGTCGGAGGGCGACTCGTCGGAGCCGTCGGAGCCGCAACCGGCGACGGCCAGGAGCGCGAAGGTCAGCAGGACAAATGACGTTGCGAAGTGCTTGGGCATACGGTTCATAAGACGGCGCAGCTTACCGCCAGACACCGTTCATCTACCCGCGCCGTCATCGAGCGCGGTGCCCGTGCGGGAGGAGTTTCCGGAGACCAGCGACTGCAGGGCGCTGTAGGGCAGCGGGTTCTTCGGCGGCTTGACGTCGACGTCACGGTTGGGCTCGGAGATCGCTACGCGCATCTGCATCTTCCCGCCGCTGATGCCGCCGGTCTCGGCGGCCGCGCTGTCGGGCGTCTTGAAGGTCATCGTGAGGTCCATCCGGCGCACGATGTGGTCGTAGCGACCGACGTGGACCGTCACCTCGGCCTCCTTGATCTGCTCCTCGATGTCCTTGATCTGCGACTCCTTGAGCGCCGGGACCGATTCGCCGGTGATCGAGCCGAGCGCACCCATCGACCGCGTCAGGTCCTTCACGGCCTCGACGACGTTGACCTTTGAGGTCGTCGCCCACGTCGGCGTGCCGTCGATCATGCCGCCTTCGCTGACGACGGGGTCGATCAGCCACTTGTTGAAGTTGAGGTTGAGACCCGAAAGTCCGATCCCGCCCTTGCCTTCCTGGGCGTCCTTCTCCTTGCCGCTGAGGTCATCGGTCGCCGACTTGAGCTGTTTGGTGGCCGACTCGGGCAGCTCGTACGCCTGTCCCTTGATCACGGTGTAGGCCTGCTCGCCGGTCGTCAGCAACGTGACCTCCTGCGTGCGCTCGCCGGAGGTGACGGTGTAGTTGATGTGCGCCAGCGGCAACGGCTTGCCCGGGACGAGCGCGAAGGGACCGCTGAGCTCGATCGAGGAGGTGGTCGCGCTTGCGTCGCCCTGCGGCGTGATCGTGATGGCAAACTGGAAGTTGCCCTGCCGCACCTGGCCGAAACTCGTCGTCGCGTCGCTCATCAGCTGCGACGCCTCGGGCCGTCCGCTGGCAAAGATCAGCGTCACGAGCACGGCGAAGGCCAGCACCGGCCCGCCGATCCAGAGCCATGCGCGCCGGGTCCTGTAACCCGACGGCGTCGCTGCGGTCGCGCCACCTTCAGCACCCTGCGACTGCGCTGCGCCCTGATTCCGCCCCGGACGCGTGGCTTCAGGGGCCCGATCGCCGGACTGCTTGTCCTTGTGTTCACCCGCCATGAGGGCGAATTTATCAGCGCGTCTGCAAGCAGAATTACCGCTTAAAGGGAGCGCAACCAGCGGCCACCACGGCGGTTTAAGGTCAGTACATGGGTGTACTCCTAACCAACCGACAGCGCTCCGCACTGCTGATCGGTCTGATCTGTGTCTTCGCTCTGCCGACCTTCGGCGCCGGCAGTGCTGACGCAAGCGTGACCGCTCAACTGGCCAAACTGCAGCAACAGGGCAGGATCACCCCTGAACTGGCGGTGTCGGCAAGGCGCGCGTATCTCGGCGCCCGCTCGGCGCGCAAGCACGCGCGCGGGTCCAAGCGCACCGTCTTCACCAACCAGCTGAGGCTGCTCGAATCACTTGCGCGCAAGAACCGGCTGACCGGCGGCCGCGTGCTGCCGCTTGCCAGCCAGCTGACGGTCAACACAGCCTGGTTCAAGAACAACCGTCCCGCCGCCAGCGGCACGCGGCGCCGTTTCTCCGGCAGCCGCATCTACTACCAGTACGTCGCCGGCTGGGGCTGGCAGTTCCACCCACTGGCCAACTTCGCGCGCCTCAACGCCGTCTGGACCGGCAAGTCGGCGGCGGCGCGCCGCGCGCTGGCCAGCTACGCCGACGAGCTCGTCGGCTACGGGTCTGTACGCGGCGGCGCGCTGACCTGGGAGTACTACTTCCCCTTCATGCGCAGCGCCCCACCCTGGATCAGCTCGATCTCGCAGGGCACGGCGATCCAGTCGCTGGCGCGCTCGGGCAACGCGCTGAACAACCCGGCAGTGACGGCAGCGGCGGCGCGCGGCGCCAAGGCATTCACGGTCAAGGCACCGACGGGTCTGGCCGTCAAGCGCAGCGGCGGCCTGCACTTCATCGGTTACTCCGGCAACCGCCGCTCCTACATCTACAACATGTTCGCGCAGTCGCTCAACGGCCTGCACGACTACGCCACGATCACCGATGACGCCGCGGCCAAAGAGACGCTCGAGGCCGGGATGCGCGCGGCGCGCAAGGAGCTGCCCGGCTCGGACACCGGGGCCTGGTCGCTGTACGAGATCAAGGGTGCCGAGTCGAACCTCAACTACCACCGCGAGCTCATCACCTTCTACGGCGAGCTCTGCGAGGACATGCCGGCCGAGACCTGGCTCTGCGAGCTGCGCACACGCCTGCAGGGCTACCTCAGCGAGAAGCCCCGCGTGACCGGCCTGACCAAGCGCATCCGGCGCGGCCGCATCTACCTCAGCTTCCGACTCTCAAAGGTCTCAACCGTCACCGTGACGACACCTGGCGGGCGCGCCGCGCGCGCCACGGTCGGTCGCGGCAAGCGGGTTTTCAGCGTCAAGAGGGCGCGCTCGAAAACTGTCACGCTGACTGCGGTCGACCTCGCGGGCAACCGCATCACACGCACCAAGTAACAGCCCTCGCTGCAACGGCAGTGACAGATGTACCTCCGCAAGACAATCCTCATCGCCTGTACCGCCGCGTTCGTGTCGCTGGGCACGATCGCGCTCGCCCCTGCCCCTGCGACGGCCGCCGGTCCCGTCGAGCGCTCGCTGCAGAAGCTGCAGAAGAAGCGCCAGATCAGCAAGCACCGCGCGCGCTGGGCGCTGCGCGTCTACACCAAGGCACGCCTGCTCTCCAAGCGCCTTGACCGCCCCGTGCGCGGCCGCTCAAAGAAGGCCAAGCGGCGCCGGGCGGCGATCAAGCCGCGGCGCGCGCCGATGCGCTGGCAGGTACGCAACGTGCAGAAGTTCGCGCGTCGCGGCCAGATCACGGCCGACCGTATGGCGCCGCTCTTCACGACGCTCAGCAACAACACGCGCTGGTTCCGCAACAACCGCCCCGCCCCCAGCGGCACGGACCGACGCTTCGGCAACAGCCGCATCATCTTCCAGTACTTCCCGGGGATCGGCTGGCAGTTCCATCCCTTGAGCAACTTTTCGAAGCTCAACGCTGTCTGGACCGTCGACACGCCGCCCTCGCGCCGGGCCCAGCGCTCCTACGCCCGCGAGCTCATCCGCTGGGGTGTACGCCGCCGCGGCGCGCTGACCTGGGAGTACTACTTCAACTTCCAGGGCTCACGCGCGCCGTGGATCAGCTCGATCTCGCAGGGCACAGCCATGCAGTCACTCTCGCGCGTGGCCTACCGCATGAACAACCGCTCGATGATGCGCGCGGCACGCCTGGCCGGGGAATCCTTCGCACAGTCGCCCTCGCGCGGCGTGCGACGCAAGATGGACGGCGGAAACCACTACCTCGGCTACTCCGGGGCGCCCAAGCTGATCATCCTGAACATGTTCCTGCAGTCACTCAACGGCATGCGCACCTACTCCGTGCTGGCCAAGGATCAACGCGTGCGCAAGCTCTACCTCAAGGGCATCGACGCGGCCAAGGAGCAGACGCCAAAGTTCGACACGGGCAAGTGGTCGCTCTACTCGCTGAAGGGTGCCCGCAGCAGCAGGCACTACCACGTCCTGACGATCGAATTCCTCGACACGCTCTGCGACAACACGCGCATCGAGGTCTTCTGCCACACGCGCGACCGCTTCCGCAGCTATCTCTGAGCGACGTGCGCCGGCGCACACGCCGGCCGGGCGGCGCGTGGAATAATCACCGCCGTGTCTCCTCGCACGATCATGTACACCGGGAAGGGTGGCGTCGGCAAGACCAGCGTCGCCTGCGCCACGGCGCTCTCGTGTGCTGAGGCCGGCCTGCGCACCGTGGTCATGAGCACCGATCCTGCGCACAGCCTGGCCGACTCGCTACAGCTGCCGCTGGGCGGTGAGCCGACGGCGATCGCGCCGAACCTCTGGGCCCAACAGGTGCAGGCCAACGAGGAGATGGAGCGCCACTGGTCAAACGTGCAGAGCTGGCTGACAGAACTGCTGCAGGACCGCGGAATGGAGCGCATCACGGCAGAGGAACTGACAGTTCCTCCGGGATTCGACGAACTCTTCGCCCTGCTGCAGATCAAGGAGCACCACGACTCCGGCGACTTCGACGCCATCGTCGTCGACTGCGCGCCGACCGGTGAGACGCTGCGCCTGCTGAGCTTTCCCGACGTCGCGCAGTGGTGGATCGAGAAGGTCTTCCCGTGGGAGCGTCGCCTGATCAGCGCCGCGCGCCCTGTCGCCAAGGCCTTTCTCGACATCCCACTGCCGGACAAGCAGGTCTACGACGAGGTCGAGCGACTCGTCGGCAGCCTCGTGGCGATGAATGAGATCCTGCGCGATCACGAGCACACGAGTCTGCGGCTGGTGATGACGCCGGACCGCATGGTGATCGCCGAAGCCATGCGCACCTTCACGTACCTCAATCTCTACGGCTACCTCACCGACGCCGTGATCGTCAACCGCCTCTTCCCCGAGGCCACGGCCGGCGGCTACTTCGGCAACTGGCGTGAGTCGCAGCAAGCGGCCCTCGTCGGCGTCCGCGAGTCATTCTCCCCCGTCCCCGTGCTCACGGCGCCGTACTTCGATGAAGAGGTGATCGGTGAAAAGATGTTGGGGCGCCTGGCCGCCGAGGTCTTCGACGATCAGCACGTCGCCCAGGAGATCCTTTTTGACACAATCACCCAGGAGATTGAGATCGACGGCGACAGCGCCCAGCTCCTGCTGACGCTGCCGTTCGTCGACAAGGGAGACATCGGTTTGAACAAGATCGGCCTCGAAGTACTTGTCCGCGTCGGCGACCAGAAACGCACGATCATGCTGCCGTCCTCGATGACGGGCTTCAAGCCGACCGGCGCAACGGTCGAGAAGGGTCGCCTGCGCATCAACTTTGAGCGCGCGGGCGCCGCGGAGACGGTCTCGTGAGCCCCGAAGCGACGCACGGCAACGGTGCCGGCGGAAACGGCAACGGCG
>JBIQMF010000099.1:0-6671 GCA_044463545.1 Solirubrobacterales bacterium | reverse complement strand
GGCGCGGGACCGTTCAAGTTCGTGTCCTGGGCAGTCGGCAGCGACTTCGTCGGCATGTAGATGCTGACGCAGGCCTCGCTCTTGACGGCGAGCAGGCGGCGGATGTCGTTTTCTGAGGGAATGTCGATGTGCTTTGGCATTGCCGCCAGCATACTTGTGAATGCCTCAGATGAGGCCGAAGAGACGAGGGTCGTTGGAGACCACCCCGTCGACCCCCAGTGCGGCCAGGCGACGCAGCTCTGCGATGTCGTCGACGGTCCACGCGTAGAGCTCGCCGCCGGCCGTGTGGACGGCGCTGGCCAGCCGCGGCGTGATCACCTGGTGGAAGGCCATGACGGCGTCGACCGTTCCGTCTTCGAGCAGTTTTGTGACGCGCATCGGTTGGCTCACGCGGTGTCCGATGACGCCCGAGATGAGCAGTGGCCGTGTCCAGCGCGGCATGCTGAGCCAGTCGCGCGTGACGCGCGGGATCGTCAGCCCGAGCTTCAGCTCCGCGGGTTCTGCGGCCCCGCGCAGTTGGCGGATCGAGGGCAGCTCCATCGTCGTGACCATCGTGCGCCCCGTCAGCTCGCGGCGGCGCAGCGCGCGCAGCAACTCGTCCTCAAAGCCACTGTGCTTGACGTCGACGTCGAGCCCGACGTCTTTGAACTCGGGGCCCGCCAACAGTTCGAGGCCCTCATCGAGCGTCAACAGGGTGCTGCGCTCGCGCGCCGCTGCGTCGCCCGGGTCGTGGGCCAGCACCAGCGGACCGTCGGGCCAGGGGTGGCGGATCACGTCGAACTCGATCATCTCGACGTCGTGCACGAGCGCCGCCAGAAAGCTGGCAGCCGTGTTCCCGTGTTCGATTGAGTGCGCGCCCTTGTGCCCGATCCGCTTCAAGCGGACCACTCTTCGGGGAAGAGCACGGGGCCGGGGGTGACGCCCAGCGGCGCAAGCTCGGCGACGCAGAAGTTGGCGTCGGGGACGCTGCCTTCGAGCGTCAGCCCGCGACCACGCGCAGGTCGGAAGCCGCAGTTGGCCAGAAAGTCTCCGGGGCCGACGGCCACGACGCACTCGTACTTGAGGGCGCGCGCACGCTCGAGGCCCATGCGCACGAGCGCCGTGCCGAGTCCGCCACGCTGGTGGTCGGGCAGGATCGCGACCGGTCCCAGCACCAGCGCCTCGCTCTCCCCGGCTACGACGCGGCTGAGCAGCGCGTGGGCCACGATCATCTCTTCCTGCTGGACGACGAGGCTGAGCTCGGGCACGAAGACGTCGCTCTCGCGCAGTCGCTGGTAGAGCTCGAGCTCGTCGGGGCCGTCGAAGGCGGCGACGTAGACGGCGCCGATGGCGGCCTCGTCGCCGGGTTGTTCTGGTCGCACAATCGCCACGTGTGGAGTCTGTCAGTCGAAGGGGTGTGGGTGGGGCGGATGCAGTGCTGCGCCCGCCGAGGCCGATGCGCTGCGCGCCAACGTGCTGATGCGCGCGGCGCCCGCTGGGTCGCCCCGTTGCCAGGACTTCAGCAGCGGGAGTGGGTCGATCGGCCTGCCGCCGAACTGCCACGGCCCGCCGGTCCAGACCTCGAAGTGCAGGTGCGGCCCGGTCGAGGCGCCGGTCGATCCGACGAGCCCCAGCTGCTGGCCGGCCTTCACGCGGTCGCCGAGTTTGACCGCTGTCGAATTCTTGAGCAGGTGCATGAAGACGTAGTCGCGGCTGTCGTCGGCGCTCATCACGACGTAGTAGCCGGCGCCTCCGGCCTGGTGGGCGACGTGCGAGATCTTTCCGGCGTACGGCGCGACCACGGGCGTGCCGGCATCGGCCACGAGGTCCTGGCCCTGGTGTGTGTGGCCGCTGCGGCCGCTGCCGAAGCGCGCGCCGTCGCCGCCGTAGCTGAAGCGGCCGGCGACGGGGAAGTGGTAGTCGCTTGCGTTGAAGCGGAAGGGGCGCCAGGCCGGGACCTTCCTGGCCCGCTTGGCTGCGCGCTTCCTGCCGTCGCGCGCGGTGATCCGGATCTTGTAGTCACCGCCACGCTTGACGCCGACCTCGCCGGCGCTGAGCGCGTGGATCACGAGCGCGTTGGTGCTGTGCACGCCCAGCTCGAGCGTCTTGACGTACTTGCCGCCGCGGGTGCGGACGATCGCGCGCACGCGCACGCGGCGAGCCGGGGCCATGATGCGGTAGCGCAGCTTGATCACGTTGTGGCGGTTGAGGCTGGTGTCGAGCCGGTAGGCGGCCAGCACGGGCGTGCGCGAGACGCGCTTCTTCGCCTTCTTGGCCTTCGTGCTCTTCTTCGACTTCTTCGCCGCGCCGGCGCCGCCGGTGCGGCTGGGGTCGGCTGCGGCCTGCTGGCCCGGCACCGAGCCGCCGTCGGCGGCCGCCGCACCTGCGGCGACACACAGCATCGTCGCCAGTGCGGCGATGAGCGTGAACGAGCGGAACTGTCGCGAAAGGGCCATCCGTTGAGTCTTCACCCCGTCGGGGTGCTCCCCTGTGTCCAACACAGGATTTCGTCGCAAAGTAGCGAGATCGTGACCGCTGCGAGGGGGTTTGCACCGCTCTGGAGCGGTTTTGCGAGATTTTGAGGACCTCAGCGTGAGCCCGGCAGCGAGCGCAGCAGCTTCAGCGATCCGGCCTTGTGCAGCGGCTCGTTGAGATTGCCGCACTTGGGGCTCTGGATGCAGCTGGGGCAGCCGGCCTCGCAGGGGCATTCTTCGATCAGGCGTATGGCGTCGGCCGTCAGGCGCTCGAACTCCTGGAAGCCCCGCTCGCTGATGCCGACGCCGCCGGGATGGCCGTCATAGATGAAGATCGTCGGGCAGCCCGTCTGCGGGTGGAAGGCCGTCGAGAGGCCGCCGATGTCCCAGCGGTCGCACATCGCCAGCAGTGGCAGAACAGCGATCTGCGCGTGCTCGGCCGCGTGCAGCGAGCCCTGCAGCACCGAGAGCGGGAACTCTGCGTCCTCGGTGAGCTCGGGCAGTGTGTACCAGAGCGCCTGCGTCATGAAGTGTTGCGGCGGCAGGTCGAGTGCCTCGAGCGAGAGCGTCTCGCGCTTTGAGATCGACTTGCGCTGGAAGGCGATCACGGTCTCGGTGACGGCGACGTGGCCGAAGTGCAGTTGCGCGCCGCCGACGCTGCGCGTCTGCTCGACACGCTCGATGAAGGTGTCGGTGTCGAACTTGGGCTGGGTGTACCAGTCGCCGTCGAACTCCTCGGCGAGCACGGTGTGCGAGGCGAAGTCGAGCTGTTCGATCTCGTACTGGCGGCCCATGTGCATGTAGACGGCTCCGGGGTGCGCCGTCGTCGGCGCGCGCGCGGCCTCGATCGTGCCGATCACCTCGCCGGTGGCGCCGGCCACGACGTGGAAGTTCTCGGCTGAGGCCGAACGCAGCGAGATGCGCGCCGCCGGGAAGTCGTCGCCGCGTGGCAGCCAGCGGCCGCCCTCTTCGCGTACGGCCCCGGCCGCCACCAGCTCCGCCGCCGCCGTCTCGATGCCCGGCCCGAAGAACTCGGCGTCGGCCGGGCGCAGCGGCAGCTCATAGACGGCGGCGTGCAGGTGCGCCAGGTGCACGGACTCGTTCCAAGGATCGAGGATCGCCGCTTCGACCGGTCGCGACAGCAACTCCTCGGGCTTGCGGCAGAAGAACTGGTCGAGCGCGTCGTCGCCGGCGATGTACACGCCGATCCCCTCGGAACTGCGCCCGGCGCGACCCCACATCTGCTTCAACGAGGCCACCGTGCCCGGGAACGTCGTGACGATCGCGGCGTCGAGCTGGCCGATGTCGATGCCCAGCTCAAGCGCGCTGGTGGCGATCACGCCGCGCAACTCGCCGCTGGCCAGGCGTGCCTCGACTTCCCGTCTTTGGGCGGCCGTGTAGCCGGCGCGGTAGGGGGCTATGGCCTCGGCCAGGTCGGGGCGGTCGGCGAGCATGTCGCGCGCGAAGCGGTGGATCAGCTCGACGCCGCGGCGCGACTTCATGAAGACGATCGTGCGCAGCTCGGCGCGCACCAGGCGCACCAGCAGCTCGGCGGCCTCGCTGAGCGCGCTGCCGCGCGTGCCGGCGTCTTCGTCGATCAGCGGCGTGTTCCAGATCACGACCTGGCGGTCGGCGCGCGGGCCTGCGTCGCGGTCGACGAGGGCGAAGGGTTGACCCGTCAGCCGCTCGGCCAACTGCCCGGGGTTGGCAATCGTGGCGCTGGTCATGACGATGCGCGGGGCCGTGCCGTAGGCGGCGGCGATGCGGATCAACCGACGCAGGACGTTGGCAACGTGCGAGCCGAAGACGCCGCGGTAGACGTGCGCCTCATCGACGACGATCCAGGCCAGGTTTGCGAAGAACTCGGACCACTGGCGGTGGTTTGGCAGGATCCCTTGGCTGACCATGTCGGGGTTTGTCAGGACGAGGTTGCTCTTCTCGCGGATGCTGCGGCGCTCACCCCCGGGGGTGTCGCCGTCGTAGACGGCGTGGCGCAGCACGTTGCTGCGGCCGCGACGACCCAGCGCCACGCCAAGCTCGCTGAGCTTTCTGGCCTGGTCCTGCGCCAGCGCCTTGGTCGGGTAGAGATACAGCGCGCGCGCCTTGGTGTCGAGCGTCAGCGTGTGCAGCACGGGCAGGTTGAAGCAGAGCGACTTGCCGCTGGCCGTGCCGGTCGTGACGATGACGTTGCCACCCGGTGAGTCGCCGACGCCGATCGCCTCGTCAAAGCACTGCAACTGGTGGCCGTAGAGCTGCTCGATGCCCAGCTCGCCCAGCGCCTCGGCCAGTCGCGGCGAGAGCTCGTCGGGCAGATCCACGAGGTGGGGCGCCTGGCCGGGCTCGCGCACGTTGGCGACGAGTTGCTCCGCCTCCTCCTCGGGGCCCGCCTCGAAGAGGTCGTCTGCGTGCGCGGCGTTCACGTCGGCAATCCTAAGTCGCCCATGCACCGCTGCGCTTAGACTGCGCGCGATGAAGGCACTGGTCACAGGCGGCGCCGGGTTCATCGGCTCGAACCTCGTCGACGCACTGCTGGCGCGCGGTGACGCGGTGGTTGTGTTCGACGACCTCTCGACCGGCAGGCGCAGCAACCTCGCGGCGGCCGAGGCGGCAGGAGCCGAGTTCGTCGCCGGATCGATCACCAGCCGCGACGAGCTCGACGCGCTGCTGGCGCAGCAGGCACCCGACGCGATCTTCCACCTGGCCGCGCAGGTCGACGTGCGACGTTCGGTGGCAGACCCCGCCTTCGACGCGGCCGTCAACGTTCTGGGCACGCTCAACGTGCTCGAGGCCGCGCAGGCCGCGGGCGGCATTCCGGTCGTCTTCAGCTCGACCGGCGGCGCCATCTACGGCGACACGCCGGGCGAGGACCTGCCCGTGGACGAGCACTACCCGGCGCGGCCGATGGCCCCGTACGGGCAGTCGAAGCTTGCCGCCGAGGGCTTCGCCGAGCACTTCGCCCGCGAGCGCGGCCAGGCCGTTTCGATCCTGCGCTACGCCAACGTCTACGGACCGCGCCAGGACCCGCTGGGCGAGGGCGGGGTGGCGGCGATCTTCTGCAAGAACGCAGTGCGCGGCGAGCGCCCGACGATCTTCGGTGACGGCAGGCAGACGCGCGACTTCGTGCACGTCGACGACGTCGTCGCGGCAAACCTTGCAGCGCTCGAGCGCGGCCTGCTCGGTCCCTTCAACATCGGTACCGGCAAGGAGACGTCGGTGCTGCAGCTGGCCGAGGCGCTGGCGCCGTTGGCGGCCGGCGACTTCACGCCGCAGTTCGAGCCGCGCCGGGCGGGCGAGGTCGAACGCAGCGCGCTCGACATCACCCGTGCCCGCGAGGAGCTGGGCTGGCAGGCCGAGATCGCGATGCCGCAGAGCCTCCCGGCGCTGCTCGGGTCGGTCCGCGAGGACCTCGGATCCAACTGACCGCGCCGTCCGCCCGGCTGCCCGAGGAGCACCAGCGAGCGGATCAGGTGGGGCGGGGGGCGTCCTCGTAGACGGCGTTGGTCCAGACGTTGGTGAGCACGTCGATCACGCGCTCGCGGTCGATCGAGGGCTGCTCGCCGGCGAAGGCCGAGTACATCACGCCTTCGTTCATCGAGAGCAGGGCGACGGCGAGCTCGCGCGCCGGCAGGGTGGCCGGCAGGCCCGCCCGTTCGCGCTCGGCGATGATGCCGTTCTCGGCCATCTGAACCCAGCGCTCGCGCACGATGTTCCAGAGCGCGCGCACCTCCTGGTTGGTCGCGGCGGCCTGGGTGCAGGCCAGCACGACGCCACGCTGCGCGCCGAAGACGGTGACGTAGGCCGCCAGCGCCTCGCGCAGGAAGCGCGCCGGGTCCTGCTCGATGGCCGCGCGGGCGGCGTCGCTGGCCGCATCGGCCTGCTGGACGATCGTGTCCATCAACGAAAGCAGCACGGCTTCCTTGGATTCGAAGTAGAAATAGAAGCTCGAGCGTGAGATGCCCGCGCCGCTCGCGAGGTCGTCGATCGAGATTTCGTGCAGCTGCTTCTGGCTGAGCAGTGAGGCCATCGTCTCGCGGATCAGGTGCTCGCGCTCGTCGCCTGAAGGCCGCTTTGTGCGCCGCCCCCGCGCCGATGCGGTGCCGTTTGTCGCAGTCGGGTTCACGCCCTCACTATACACAGTGTCGAATTTTTCAACAATAAGTTGACAAACTCAACACCGTGTTGATATATTGGCCACCACGACACACTGACCCCCGCACC
>JBIQMF010000098.1:0-6754 GCA_044463545.1 Solirubrobacterales bacterium | reverse complement strand
AGGCCAAGCACAACTCGGCCAAGCTCGCTCCGCTCAAGCACTGCAAGGATCAGTCGCTGGTGCCGCGCAAGCCCTCGCACGTCGTGCGCGTGCAGAAGGCGACGCGCTGCCTCATCAACCGCGAGCGCACACGGCGCGGGCTGCCCAAGGTCAAACAGAACCGCCTGCTGCAGAAGTCGGCCAACTGGCAGGCCGCCGACATGCAGCAGTACAGCTACTTCGCGCACGCACGCGCCGACGGCCCTGACTTCGTCGACCGCGTCCTGCGCTTCGGCTACGCCAGCGGAGCCGCCGGCTACGAGATCGGTGAGAACATCGCCTGGGCCAGCGCCGGGATCGCGACGGCGCGAAAGATGGTCAAGCTCTGGATGGACTCAAAGCCGCACCGCGCCAACCTGCTCTCGCGTCACTACCGCGACCAGGCCGTCAGCGCGCTGTGGGTCAGTCAGCCGGCCGGCGGCGATTACGCCGCGGCCCGCGGGCCCTTTGTGATCTTCGTCAACCAGTTCGGCCGGATCGAGAAGCCGGTCGTGCGCAAGCGTTCCTGAGCGTCGCCAGCCTCAGCGCACGTTGCGCTCGTAGATCAGCCGCAGGCCGACCAGCGTGAGCATGTCGTCGGTCAACTCGACCGACTCGCAGAAGGGGATGATGTGGCTCGAGAGCCCGCCGGTCGCGATCACCTGCAGCTCGTCGCCGAGCTCGTCGCGCAGGCGCTCGACGATGCCGTCGATCTGCGCGGCGAAGCCGTAGATCACGCCGGACTGGATGGCCTCAAGCGTGGTGCGACCGATCAGCCGCTCAGGCTCGGTCAGCTCGACCTGCGGCAGCTTCGCGGCGCGCTCGGTCAGCGCGTTCAGCGAGATCTCCACGCCTGGCGAGATGATGCCGCCCAGATACTCGCCGTCGTTGCTGATGGCGTCGAAGGTGATGGCGGTGCCGAAGTCGACGACGACGCACGGCCCGCCGAGGCGGTCGTAGGCGGCAACTGCATTGACGAGCCGGTCGGCCCCCAGCTCGCGCGGGTTTTCGACGCGGATCGGCATCCCCGTCTTCAGGCCCGGGCCGACGACGAGGCACTGCTCGCCGAGGTAGCGCTCGGTCATCTCGACGTACTCGGGGACGACCTTGGGCACAGTGCTGCTGACGATCACATCGTCGATGTCGGAGAAGCTGAGGTTGCGCAGCGCCAGCAGGTTGGTGTAGGAGGACGCGAGCTCGTCGGCCGTGGCGTCACGGTCGGTCGCCAGTCGCCAGTGTTCGAGCAGGCTGCCGTTCTGGAATGCGCCGAGGTGCGTCTGTGTGTTTCCGATGTCGACGACGAGCAGCATGCGGCGCAGCCTACCGCGCGCTGGCGTGCAAGGATTGGCGCATGAAGCTGAAGATCTATCGCATCCCGGCCTCACACCCCTGCCAGGCAGTCATCCGCGCAGCCGAGCTCAAGGGAATCGACCACAAGGTCGTCGATCTGATGCCGATGACCCAGCCGCTGGTGGCGACGCTGATCTTCGGCTCGCGCACGGTCCCGGCGATCAAGATCACGGGCGTCCCGGGCGGGCCCGAAAAGGTGCAGACGACACGCAAGTGCCTGCGCACGATCGAATCATTGGTCCCTGAGCCCGCGCTCTACCCGGCCGACGCCGAGGCGCGCGAAGCAGTCCTGCAGGCCGAGGACTTCGGGCTCGGCGAGCTGCAGGAGTGCACCCGCCGCATCGCCTGGGTCGCGCTCAGCCGCAGCCCGCAGGCGATCTTCAGCTTCGACTCCGACCTGCCGCTGCCGAACACGCTGATGAAGCCCTTCGTAAGACTCGTCGTGGCCGGGGAACGCAGACTCAACCGTGCGCGCGACGAGACGGTGCGCGCCGATCTTGCTGCCCTCCCCGAGCTGCTGGACAGCGTCGACGGCTACATCGAGGACGGCGTGATCGGTGGGCGATCGGCCACCGCCGCAGACCTCACGATCCTCTCCTCGCTGTGGCTGCTGCGTTCCTTCGGCGACCTCGCCGGGCTGCTCGACTCGCGCCCCTGCGGCCGAAAGGCTCGCGAACTCTTCGGCGAGGCGCCCGGCGAAGTACCGGCCGGATCACTCCCCGCAGCGTGGCTGACCAACGTCAACGCCGCCGCGGCTGCGTGACGCCGACGCGTCAACAGAGCGGCACCGGCGCAGGGCTCAGAGTTCTTCGAGCAGGCGCACCGGCTGGTCTGCGACCGCGTCAAGCAGGTCGGCGGCGCGCGTTCCGTCGGGCAGCGTGAAGTCCGGCGCGATCTCGAGCAACGGCTCGAGCACGAAACGCCGCGAGCTGATCTCGGGGTGCGGCAGGGTCAGGCGTTCAGAGCGGTAGGCCTGCTCGCCCAGCATCAGGATGTCGATGTCGATCGGGCGCGGGCCGTGGCGCACGCCGTCGGGGTCTCGTCCCATTGCGTGCTCGATCGACTTGGCCAGCTCCAGCAACTGGATCGGTTCGAGGTGGGTCTCGACCTTCACGGCGCTGTTGATGAAGTCGGGCTGGTCGAGCACCTCGCCCTGCGGCGCCGTCACGTACATCGATGCCCGCGCGACGATCACGAGACCTTCGCCGGCCAACTGGCGCACGGCCTCGCGCAGGTTGGCCGGGCTGTCGCCGACGTTCGATCCCAGCCCGAGATAGCCGACCACTGGCGTCAGTCCCCGACGAGCAGGTGGTAGATCGCAAGGTCCGCAGCCGCGCCCACGAGGAAGGCGCCGAGCGCCCCGAAGGCGAAGCCGAAGGTCGCCCCCCAGCCGGCATGGTTGCCGCGGGCGTAGGCGCCGGTGCCGAAGGGCACGGCCAGCCAGCCGACTGCGAAGATGAATGCGCTTGCGGCGTCGAGTGTCTCGCCGACGACGCTGTCGAGTTCGGGGTCGAGGATCACCTCGGCCACCGCCACCCCCAGCAGCACGAGCACCCAGGCCAGCACGTAGGTGACGGCGAAGCGCACGACGGCGCTGCGCTCGAAGGTCGGCTGCTGCGCCTCATCCTGCGGCGCAGGGCCGCCGGCGCGCCAGTCGTCCTGTGTGCTGGCGGACGGGGTCGGTTGGGCCTCTGCGGCGGCGGTCTGGTCGGTATCTGGCGTCTTTGCGTCGTCGTTCATGGGATCAGTAGAGCACGAATGCGCCGAAGTTGTCCACCTTGCCGGTGGCCAGGATCAGCGCCATCGCGGCCACGGCGGCCGGCGTGTAGATGAGCAGCGCCACCGCGGTGCCGGCCACGGCGGCGGGCGTCGAGCCCAGCCGGCGGGCGCCGAGCACGGCCGCGACGATCGGCGTGACGACGAAACCGGCGTAACCCAGCACAAAACACAGACCCACGAGCAGGTCAGCTGCCGCCCACCCACGCCCGTGCATGAGGAAGACATGGAGCAGGCCACAGAGCGTCAAGGGCAACAGCCATCCAAACACGACGACGCAGGCCAGGCCGCTGCCGCGGACGACCTGCCAAAGGGTTCCGGGCGTCCGGGCCGGGCCGTCGTTCAGCGTTCCTTCCACACTTCCACCGCAACATCGCCGACGGGCAACGGGATCGGCGGCTCGGGCTTGGTCGCCCGCACCATCACCGAGTCGACGCCGAAGTGGTCGATGAGGTGGTCGGCGATGGCGCTGCAGAGTCGCTCAAGCGTCTTGTATGACTGCTTCTGGGCCGCCAGCCAGACCTGCTCGCAGACGGCGCCGTAGTCGACCGTGTCGTCGAGCTCGTCGGTCACCGTGGCGTCGCAGACATCGAGCTCGAAGCCGATGTCGATGACGAGTCGCTGGCCGACCTCGCGCTCGGCCGCTGTGACGCCGTGGTGGGTGTAGACAGAGAGCCCGGTGATGTCGATCGAGACGGTCGTCTCACCCTCTTCTTCAAGGTCGAGTTCGTCCTCGTCGTCGTCATCGACGCCGTCCAGCGGCAGCTCTTCGTCGTCTGGGCGCTGCTCGTCGTCGGGGCGGTTGTCTTTGTCGTCAGCCATGCGTCCGCTTCCTCATTCGAAGGTCGGGACAATGCTTGCACAAGCAGATAGCTTGTGCACATGCGACCGATCCCAGAAGTCGACCCGCTGCAGAAGAAGAACCGCATCCAGGTGGCGATGGAGAAGGGCGTTGCCACCCCCGCCGGAACTGGATTCTTCAAGCACTTCGTACGCCACGTCGAGCCGGCCATGCTGCGACTCAGCGGCGGCCACCTCAAGGTCGGGGCCGGACCGCGCGTGAACCTCACCGTCGTCGGACGCAAGTCGGGCCAGCCGCGCACGGCCACGCTGCTCTACTTCACCCAGGGCGACGCCGTGATCCTGATCGCCTCAAACTTCGGCGGCAAGGGCCACCCGGCCTGGTACCACAACCTGTCGGCGGCAGGCGAATGCCGATTGGCCTGGCGCGGCGGCGAGGGCACCTACGTCGCCCGTGAGGCCGAAGGCGCAGAGCGCGAAGAGCTCTTCGCGCTGGCGCAGAAGTTCTACTCGGGCTACTCGAACTACGCCGAGAAGACCGACGGCCTGCGCGAGATCCCGGTGATGGTGCTGACCCCCGCCTGACGTTCAGGCGCGCTGGCGCTGCACGCTCAGAGCAGCGGCGGCGACTGCCAGACCCTGTGCCGCTTCGGCCACGTCGTGGACACGGAAGACACTGGCACCTCCGGCCAGCGCCAACGTGTTGGCCGCGATCGTTCCGGGCAGGCGCTCGGACGCTTCGACGCCGCTGACGCCGGCCTCCTGAGCGATTCGGGAGATGAAAGACTTGCGGCTGACACCGATCACCACGGGGAAGCCCAGCGCCACGATCTCGTCGAGCCGCACGAGCAGTTCGAGGTTGTGCTCGAGCGTCTTGCCGAAGCCGATGCCGGGGTCGAGCTGAATCTTCGACTCTGCGATCCCGCAGGCCAAAGCAGCCGCCACGCGCGCTTCGAGGTGGGCCCGCACGTCGTCGACGACGTTGTCGTAGCGCGGATCGTCCTGCATCGTGCGCGGGTCGCCCTGCATGTGCATGAGGCAGACATCGACGCCGGTCTCGGCAACCACGTCGGCAAGCGCCGGGTCGGCAGAGAGCGCCGAGACATCGTTCACGTAGGTTGCACCGGCTGCGATCGCTGCGCGCGCGACAGACGCCTTCATCGTGTCGACCGAGATCGGCACCGTCGGGTGCGCGCGCCGGATCTCGGCGATCGTCGGGACCACGCGTGCGATCTCTTCAGCGGCCGCAACTTCAGGCGCGCCCGGGCGCGTCGACTCACCGCCGATGTCGACGATGTCGGCGCCTTCGGCGATCAACCTGCCGGCGTGTGCGGCCGCCGGACCCGGCGTGTCGTGTGCGCCGCCGTCGAAGAATGAATCGGGCGTCACGTTGACGACGCCCATGATCTTGTAGTCGCTGGTCACGCGCGCAGAGTACGTCGTCGCGGGTCAGTCCTCGGCATCGGCCGACAGAAACTCGGGCGTTGCAACGCTGAACACGCCCAGCACGATGGCCGCTGCCTGCACCAGCATCCCCAGCGCAAGCGTCACGGAGCTGTCGAAGACGAACATCACCGCCGCGCCGAGCACGAACAGGAAGATGAAGCCGCTACGCCTCATGGCAGCGGGTCCACCCCCTTGCGCGGCTGCTCGAGGTCCTCGTAGCCGCGATAGTGCGGGTCGATGTCGCCGCGCAGGGTCAGGCGGTAGAGCCACGCCAGCGAGGGCACGATGAAGATGAGCGCGAAGATGACCGCGGCGAAGAGCGACCACATCGTCACAGGCGGCGCAGCGGCCTCGGCCAGCTTCAGCGAGCTGTCAGCGTCGCCGGGTGGCAGCAGGTAGGGCGACTGGGCGAATCCCCACCCCGCAGTCACGGCCGCCACCGCCGCTGCCGCGGTCAGGCGCGGCCAGAAGTCGACGTCACGCAAGACAAGCAGCAGCGTCGCGCAACCGGCCAGCGCCGAGCCGATCACACAGGCAAGGCCGGCGCCGCTCGTCAGGCCGTCGTAGAGGTGCGTGGCATGCGCTGCGGCCATCGGCAGACCACCCAGCGCCAGCAGCCCGGCCAGCGTGCCGCTGAGCAGTGCGCGCCGGCGAAAAGCAGCCGCGATGTCGTCTGCGCCCATGCGTCGGGCGTCGCCGACGAGGAAGATTGCCGCCGTGTAGGCGCTGAAGACGACGGCCAGGAGACCGAGCCAGAGCGCGAACGGGTCGAGCAGCGCGTCGATCGCGGGGGCTTCGGCGTTGCCGTAGACGACCTGTCCGGAGGCGATCGCGCCGACGACGACGCCGAAGGCGAAGGGCACGATCACACTCGACAGCGCGAACACGGCGCCCAGTGCGCGTGCCTGGTTGATCGTCGCGGCCTGCCCGCGCAGCGCGAAGGCGCTGCCGCGCAGGATGATCCCGAAGGCCGCCACGGCCATCGCGACCCAGAGCGAAGACATCATCGAGCCGAAGAACGTCGGGAAGGCCGTCCAGGCCACCACGAGGACAAAGATGAGCCAGACGTGATTTGCCTCCCAGACCGGACCCATCGCGCGTTCGATCACCCCGCGCATGCGTGCGCCCTCGCGGGCCCGGCCCGCCGTCAGGTCCCAGATGCCGGCGCCGAAGTCGGCGCCGCCCAGCACGGCGTAGAGCGTGACGCCGACGAGCATCAGCCAGAGCACGAGCACATCAACCGTCATCGGGCACCCGCTCTGCCGTTGCGACGCCGCGCAGGTGCCGCGAGGTGCTGGCCAGGCGTCGCAGCAGCCACAGCGCCATGAAGATGAGCGCGGCGTAGATGAAGACGGCCACCACC
>JBIQMF010000097.1:0-6774 GCA_044463545.1 Solirubrobacterales bacterium | reverse complement strand
GGCCTCGGCTTCCTCTTCTTCTTCGCCGGCTACGAGATCCGACTGGCCGAGATCAAGGGGCAGCCGTTGAAGCTCGCCGGACGCGGGTGGCTCATCTCGTTGCTGCTCGCCTACAGCATCGCCGTAGTGATGCAGCTGGCCGGCATGATCGACTCTGCGCTGCTCGTCGGATCGGCGCTCGTGACGACTGCCATCGGCACGCTGATCCCGATTCTGCGCGACGAGCGGCGCCTCGGGGGAGACTTCGGACGCAACATCCTGGCGATCGGTGCGGTCGGGGAGTTCGGCCCGGTGCTGATCGTGACCGTGCTGCTGACTGCAGCCGACGGGGCGCTCGAGCAGATCATCCTGCTGGGCCTCTTTGTGGTCGTCGCCGTCCTGACCGGCATCGCCGCCACCGGCGCTGCGACGCGCTGGTTCCGCTTCATCGCCGAGCGCATGGACAACAGCGGCCAGTTGCCGATCCGCCTGACCGTGCTGCTCGTCTTCGCGCTCGTCGTGATCGCGGGCTCGCTCGGAATGGACGTCATCCTCGGGGCCTTCGCCGCCGGAATGATCATGCGCCTGATCGTCGGCGACCGCGATTTCGCCACGTTCGATTCGAAGCTCGAGGCCGTCGGCTTCGGCTTCTTGATTCCGTTCTTCTTCGTGATCAGCGGGATGGGCATCAACTTCACGGCCATGCTCGGCAGCACCACCGGCATCGTCAAGCTTCCGCTGTTCCTGGCCCTGATGCTGTTGATCCGCGGCCTGCCGGCACTGCTGCTCTATCGCGGTGTGCTGCCGCGCCCCCAGCACGTACCGCTGGCGCTGCTCTCGGCGACGCAGTTGCCGCTCGTCGTGGCGATCACGGCGATCGGCCTCGACACCGGCCACATGCGCGAGGTCACTGCCGCAGCCCTCGTCTCGGCAGCGCTGCTCAGCGTGTTGATCTTCCCGTCTGCGGCGCTGCGCCTGCTCGACCGCAGCGCGAAGTCCACCGCTGCTGTCTGACGCATGCCACGAGCGGCGCTCAGACGCTGCCGAGGCCGAGCCGGTCGCTCTCTCTTGCCAGGTTGATGTCGTGGTCGTTGATGAGCCCGCTCGTGAGCTGCTCGTCGAGCAACTGAAGCTCGAGCGTCACGCGCTCAAGCGCCGCGCCCTCGCAGACGGTCTGCAGGTGTTCGAGCATGGCGCGGGTGCGGCGGTGCACCTGCAGCGTCTGCCCGCCGTAGATGCGGATTTCGGTCGCGCCGAGCTCGAAGTACTCGATCCAGGTCGGCGCGTGTACGAGTCCGCGCGGGGTGCCACTGCTGTCGACGACGTATGTCGGGCCGGGGTGGCGCTCGTGCAGCAGGATCAGCATGGCCTCGATGCGGTCGATCACCTGCACCGCCGTGGTCGGGTCGTTGATGGCCGGCGAGAGCGCACGGATGGCGATGTCAACCATGATCCGCAGGATGAACGACGGGTCCTGTTCAGTCGTGCGTTGGCGCGAGAGCACGAAGATGCGCTTGACCTTGCGCTCGGTCGCCTCGCGTTCTTCGCCGTGGATGCGCACCGCCCCCGAGCGCGACGAGACGAACTCTCCGACCTGCGGCAACACCTCGACGAAGCCGCCCGTCGACTGCGCCAGCCGGATCACGGCGTTGCGGTCGATGGCGGCGACGACGCCCGGTGCGCCGGTGTATTCGATCTCGGCGACCGAGACGTCCTTGGGGGTGGCGCCGCGCGGCAGCGCCGTGCCGGCGGTCATCGGCGGGTGGACATCGTTGACCACGCGCCAACTCTGCTTGCCCATCGAACGCAGGATGCCGCCGATCTGGACGTTCTGGAAGGCGCGCTGCACCAGCGCCGCGAACTGGGCCAGGGTGACCGTCGCCAACACGAGGCCGAAGAGCACGGTGAGCCCGGGGACGCTGTTGCTGTTCTGCAGGTCGAGGCGGTCGATTGCCGCCAGCGCGAAGAGCGAGTAGGCCGCGGTGCTCGTAGAGAGCACGAGGCCAGAGATGATCACGGGGTCGCGCCGCAACTGTGCGGCCAGGCGCGGGCTGTAGGCCTGGGTCTGGATCTGCGCCGCGATGAAGATGGCCGAAAAGACAATGCCGGTGAAGGTGATCATGCTGCCGGCCAGCGCGCCGAAGATGGCCTGCGTCGTGCCCGCGGTCAGGGGAAAGGCATCGGCCAGCTCGAAGCGGCGGTCGAGTTCGGGCAGCAGGAACGACGCGAGGACGACGAGCATGTTGCCGCCCAGCACCGAGACCCAGAGCGAGTTTGACAACCACAGGCGCAGGCGGAAGGCGCGGATCGGCGTGTTGACGGCGCGCAGTTCGGCGTGCTCGGCGCTGCCGGCCCGCTGTTCGGCCGACCCGCCGTCACTGCCCGCTGGCCGCGCGTCGCTCATCCGGCGATCCTACGGACGCCTGCGGCGGGCACCTATACTGGCGGCACTCGGTCGTGACGAGGGAAGTCCGGTGTGAAGCCGGCGCGGACCCGCCACTGTGATCGGGCGTGTTTGTCGCACGGGCGCTGCCAGGCAGTTGTTGCCCCAGCCCCCGGCCACTGACGGCATCGGCCGTCGGGAAGGCGCGGCGAATGGTCCCCGTGAGCCAGGAAACCTCTCCCGGCCGTCTCATTCACATAACGATCCCTCGTGGAAAGGGGAGACCATGTTCGAGACGTTCGCGTCCAAGCAGTATCGGCTGGTTGCGCTTCTTGCGACCACCATCACAATTCTTGCCGTGCTTGCCGCAGGCGCCGCGGCGGCCACCGTCAAGTTGCGCATCGAAGGCGCAACGACGACCCACTTCAACGGCAGCGTGACCACTGCTGCGCGCTCGGTCCCGGGGGCGCCCGACAGCCCGGCCTGCCGCGCCAACGAGACGCCGGCCACCTTCACCACGCCCAACACGATCACCGCCGTCGCCGACGCACTGGGTGCCGGCAACGTCACCACCAGCGGCACCCACTACGGCTGGGGCACGATGCTCTGCAGCATCGCCGGCGAAGCGCCGGTCGATGCCAACGGCGGCTGGCTCGTGCGCATCAACCAGCAGGACTCCACCGCGCCCAACGGCTACGTCACGGCGACCGATCCGCTGAGCAACGGCGACAGCGTCGTGCTCTTCCTGAGCCCGGCCTGGGGCCACTTCACGAGCAGCCTCGAGCTGATTCTGCCGGCCGAGGTCAAGACTGGCCAGAGCGTCGTCGGTCACGTCGACACCTACGACATGACGACCGACGCCAAGGCGCCTGCCGCGGGTGTGGCGGTTGCCGGTGGCGCAGCCAGCGCAACCAGCGCGGCCGACGGCAGCGTGCAGCTGAGCTTCCCGGCTGCAGGCCGCTATCTCGTGACGGCCGAGAAGAGCGGCGCTGTGCGCGGATCGCAGTGGGTCACCGTCTCCGACGAGGCCGCCCCCGCGCCGCCGGCCAAGGTCCCGACGCAGGCCGAGATCAACAAGCAGCGCCGCATCGCCGCGCGCGCCAACTGCCGCGCCGAGGCCGCCAAGAGCAAGCGCTTTGACCGCAAGGCCTGCATCCGCGCAGCCAACCGCATCGGGCGCAAGTTGACCGCCAAGCAGCGCCGCATCGCCGCGCGCGCCAAGTGCGCCAAGAACCACCCGACGCGCGGCAGCCGCTCGCGCGTGCGCTGCGTCCGCGCAGCCAACCGCATCGGACGCTGAGGGGCGCGCCGTGCGCACGCTCGTTGCAGCCCTCGTCGCAGTCTGTGCCCTCACCGGCATGGGCTGCGGTGCGGCTGCCGGCGAGGGCGACACGACGCTCGTGCTGACGCGTGACTTCGGCCAGAAGGTCGTGAGCCCCGCAGCCAAGCTTCCGCTCTCGCCCGGGCTCACGGCAATGCGCCAGCTGCAGAAGCTGCACAGGACGACGACGGCGTACGGCGGCCGCTACGTCGATTCGATCGACGGCCTCAAGGAGGACGCAACCTATTCGTGGCTCTACTACGCCGACGGCATCGAGGCGGATCGTGGCGCCACGGGTCAGCGGCTGCGCGCCGGACAGACCGTCCAGTGGGACTTTCATGCCTGGAGCGCCGTGCGCGGCGGCGGGGCGATCGTCGGCGCGTGACCAGAACCGCTGCGCTCGCGCGGCGCCAGGCTCGTCTGCCGTCCACACGCCTCCAGGGCCTGCTCGCTGACGCGTTCGGCGCTGAAGGCGGCTGGGGTTGCGCAGGGCGGGGCGGCGGCCGTCCAGGTCATTGTCGGCCCGTGGAGCGCGGTCAAGAGTCTGGGGCGCCTGCCCGATCTGGCGGCGCCCGCCAACACCAACGGCGCGTATGCGCAGTTCTCTGGCGACGCGCGCCGCCTTGCGCCCGTGCGCGCGGACGGCCAGCGCGAGGGCTTCAGCCAGCTCGGGCTGCTGGCGGCCTTTGCCGCCGGCGACGAGGTGACCTGGCTGGTCACAGGCACCGACCGAACGCGCACGGAGCTTGCGGCCGCGCTGCTGCAGGACCCCGAGCAGCTGCAGCATCGCTTCGCGCTGACCGCGAGCGAGCGCGGAGCCCTGCCACTTCCGCGGACGACTCCATGAGCCGCGCCGCCGAGATCGCAGAGGTGGTGCTGCGCTTCGGCTACAGCGACCGCGGCGGGCCGCTTCAGGCGGCGCGCGCCACCAGCGTGGTCGTCTGGTGCGCGGCGATCGGGCTCGGCATCGCGCTCTTCATGAATCCGTGGGTGCTGGGCGCACTGCTTCTGGCGGTGCTCGTCCTGGCTGTGCACAACCGCGTGATCTGGCAGGTGGCGATGGCCGTCGCCGTGTCGCTGCCGATCTCACTGGCGATCGCGCTCGTCAACCCGATCGTCTCCCAGCAGGGTTTGACCGTCGTGTTCGCCGAGCTGTGGCTGCCGCTCGTCGGCAGCTTCGACATCACGCGCGAAGCGCTCATCTACGGACTCATCCTCGCGCTGAGGACGACGACGATCTTCGCGCTGACGAGCCTGTATGTGGCGTGCGTCAGCCCCGACGAGCTGCTGCGCGTGCTGCGCCGCTACTCGGTGCGTTCGGCCGTGACGGCATCGCTGTCTGTGCGCTTCGTGCCTTCGCTGGCGCGTGACGGCTCAGACATGGCGCTGGCGCGGGCATGTCGACCGGGCCCCGCGCCGTCGAACGTGACCGTCGTGCGCGCCGCCTTCGCGCGCTCGCTGGAGCGCGCCGGCGACGCTGCGCTTGCGCTCGAGACCCGAGGTTTTGCGCTGGCGCGGCCGATGCGCGTCGAGCCGGCCCCGCGGCAGGTTGTCGACTGGCTGCTGCTGGCCTCGGCGCTCGCAACGACCGTGCTCGTCGCGGCCGGGAGGGCCCAAGGCGTCGCCGCCTTCTCGGCATACCCCTTGACCGAGGTCGCCGGCGGCCCACCCGACCTGGCGCTCGCCGCTCTCTTGCTTGTGGCCGCCTGCCTGCCGCTGGCCGGGCCCCGCCGGAAGGTGCGCGCATGATCACGCGAGAGCGCGCGACGGGCAGCAGCGGGGGCATCGACTTTGCGGGCTTCTCCTACAGCTATCCCGGCGCCGAGTCTGCGGCGCTGAGCCAGCTCAGCCTCAGCGTCGAGCCCGGCCAGTTCGTGCTCGTCTGCGGCGAGTCAGGCAGCGGTAAATCGACGTTTCTGCGTGCCGTCAGCGGGCTCGTGCCGCACCACTTCGGCGGCAGGGCCGAAGGCGAAGCGACGATCTCTGGCCACGACCTGCGCGATGCGCGCGCGGCAGACCTCGCCGCCGTCTGCGGCTCGCTCTTCCAGGATCCCGAGACGCAGCGCGTGATGGACAGCGTGCGCGCAGAGCTCGCCTTCCCGCTTGAGAACCTCGGGCGTGAGCCGGGGGAGATCGCGCTGGCCGTGGCCGAGGTCGCCCAGCTGCTCGGCATCGAGCGACTGCTCGACCGCCGCACCGACGAGCTCTCCGGCGGCGAGTTGCAACGTGTGGTGCTGGGTGCGGCGCTGGTCACGCGGCCGGCCGTGCTGGTGCTCGACGAGCCGACCTCACAGCTCGACCCGGTGGCCGCCGACGACCTGCTGGCCACACTGCAGCGCCTGGCGCGCGACCAGGGGACGACGATTCTGCTGGCCGACCACCGCGTCGAGCGCGCGCTGACGCACGTCGACCGCGTCCTCTGCTTCGAGCAGGGAGTGGTCGCAGTCGACGCGGACCCTGCGGGCTACCTTGCCGCGCTTCGCGACCAGGGCGCAGGGCGCCTCGCGGCGCTGCCACCGGTGGCTGCGGTCTTTGCCGGGGCGGGCCTCGACGCCACGCCGCAGGACGTGCGAAGCGGCAGACGCGAACTGGCGCGCCTCGGTATCGCGCCGCTGCGGGCGCCGGACGACGCCGCGCAGGAGCGGCCGCGAGCGGGGGATGAGCCTGCGCTTGCGCTCTGCGGGGTGTCCTACCGCTATCCGCGCGCCCTGGCCACCGCGCTCGAAGGGGTCGAGCTTGAGCTCTTTCCCGGCCAGCGCGCCGTGTTGCTGGGCGGCAACGGTGCCGGCAAGTCGACGTTGCTGCAGGTGGCCAAGGGGCTGCGCAGCCCGCTTTCGGGCTCGGTCGAATCAGCCGGTGAGGTCGCACTGCTCCTGCAGAATCCCAACGACTACCTCATCCATGAACGCGTGCTCGATGAGGCGCCGCTCGAGTCGCTTGCGCGCTTCGGCGTGGCCGACCTGGCCGAGCGCGACCCGCGCGACCTCTCCGGCGGTCAGCGCCAACGCGTCGCGCTGGCCATCGTGATGCAGCAGCGCCCGTCCGTACTGCTGCTCGACGAGCCCTCGCGCGGAATGGCAGCAGGGGACAA
>JBIQMF010000096.1:0-6834 GCA_044463545.1 Solirubrobacterales bacterium | reverse complement strand
GGTCGTGCCGTGCGCTTCGAGCGCCTGCCCGAGGAGCTCGCGGGTGTCGACATCGTGCTCGGGGCAACTGGATCTCCCCACACCTTGATCCACGCACACGAGCTGCGCCAGGTCGTGTCGCGTCGCCGCGGCCAACCGCTGCTCCTGATCGACACCGCCGTGCCGCGCGACATCGAGCCGGCCGCCGGCGAGATCCATGGCGTGACCTTGCTGGACATGGATGACCTGCAGGCGCGCGCGCAGGCGACGCTGAGCGTGCGGCGCTCCGAAGCAGCAAGGGCCGAGCTGATCATCGCCGACGAGGTCGAGCGCTATGAGCAGTGGCAGCGCGCCCGCACAAACTGGGAAAGAGCAGCGCACAGATGCTTCGAGTAGGCACGCGGGGGAGCAAGCTCGCGCTGGCCCAGACACGACTCGTGACGACTGCGCTGGCCGCGTCGCTCGACGACACGACGATCGAGGAGGTCGTCGCCGCCAACGTCGACCCGACGATCATGGACAAGTCACGCTACGTCAACGCGATCGAAGAGCAGTTGCGCAGCGACGAGATCGACTTCGGCGTGCACTCGGCCAAGGATCTCCCCGGCGAAGAGTCTCCCGGCCTTGTGATCGCCGCCGTGCCGAGACGCGCCGATCCCGCCGACGTGCTGCTGGGCGCCAGCTCACTCGACGCCCTCGCCGAAGGCGCCAGCGTCGGCACGAGCTCGCTGCGCCGCGCGGCCCAGTTGCTGGCGGTGCGCCCCGACCTCAGGGTCGAATCGTTGCGCGGCAACATCGACACCCGACTTGAACAGCTTGCCGCCGGCGACTTCGACGCCATTGTGCTGGCGGCGGCCGGGCTCGACCGGCTGGGCGTCGGCGCGGAGCTCGAGCGCGCGCGGCTCGACTTCATCAGCGCGCCGGGCCAGGGCGCTCTGGCTCTGCAGATCCGCGAGATCGACCTCACCACGGCGGCGCTCGTCGCGCCCTTGACGCATCTGCCAAGCCAGCGCGAGCTGACCGCCGAGCGCGCGACGAGCGCCGGGCTCGTCGCCAGCTGCAACACGCCTCTGGGCGTCAACGCCAAGGTCGAGGCTGGCGCCGCCGAGGGCGGCAAGGACCGGCTGACCGTGCGTGGCTGGGTCGGACTGCCCGACGGCAGCCGCTTCGTCGAAGACGCCGTGTCGGGGCTTGCCTCCGAGGCCGAACTGCTGGGCCACCTGCTGGCGCAACGGCTGCGTGCCGAGGGCGGCGAAGAGATCCTGCAACTGGCCGAGGAGATGGCCGCGTGAGGCGCGCGCTCCACGGGCGGTCGTCCTTCTAGTCTGCGCGGCCACGATGCCTGGCAAAGTCTTTCTCGTCGGCGCCGGACCCGGGGACCCCGGGTTGTTGACGGCGCGCGCGCTGCAGCTCATCGCGGCGGCCGACGCCATCGTCTACGACCGCCTGATCCCCTCAGCCGCGCTTGCCGGCGCACGCAGCGACGCCGTGCTCGACTACGTCGGCAAGGGTCACTCGGGCGACTCGAGCAGGCAACTCGAGATCGACCGTCGGCTCGTCGAGTTGGCGGGCCAGCACGAACTGGTGGTGCGCCTCAAGGGCGGCGACCCCTTCGTCTTCGGACGCGGCGCCGAAGAAGCCGCGGCACTGACCGCCGCCGGCGTGGAGTTCGAGGTTGTCCCCGGCGTGACTTCCGGCGTGGCCGCCGCCGCCTACGCCGGCATTCCTGTGACGCACCGCTCCCACGCCTCGGCCGTCGCGTTCGTGACCGGGAGCGAGGACCCGACGCGTCCGCAGTCGATGCTCGACTGGGAGGTGCTGGCGCGCTTTCCGGGGACGCTCGTCTTCTTCATGGGCGTCAAGGGCCTGGCCCAGATCTCGGCCAGGCTGATCGAACACGGGCGACCGCCCGACCAGCCCGCCGCGGCCGTCGAGCGCGGCACGACGCCCAGGCAACGCACGATCGTCGGCACGCTCGAGTCGCTGCCTGAACTGGCGCGTGAGGCAGAGCTGGCGCCTCCCGCCCTGACCGTGATCGGCGAAGTCGTGCAGGAACGCGAGACGATCGCCTGGTTTGAACGCCGGCCGCTGCTCGGTCGCAGCGTCGCCGTGACGCGCACGCGCGCCCGCAGCAGCGAGCTGGCGGCGCGCCTCTTCGATCTCGGCGCCGACGTCACCTGCGCCCCGGCAATCCGCACCGAAGACGTCGAGAGCCCGGAGCTTGCGCGCGCGCTCGCGCAGCTTGACGAGTACGACCTCATCGTCTTCGGCAGCGCCAACGCCGTGGATGCGTTCTTTGCCGCGCTGCAGCGGCAGGACAGAGACTCGCGGGCGCTCAGCGGCATTGAGGTTGCGGCCGTCGGCACTGCCACGGCGGCGGCGCTGGCGGGGCGCGGCATCAACCCCGGCCACCTGCCGCAGCGCCAGACATCCGAAGGACTGCTCGAGCGCCTGCAAGGGGTGGCCGCGGCCGACGGCCGCGTGTTGATCCCGCGCGCGCAGGACGGCGGCGCGCTGCTCGTCGACGGGCTGCGTAGTCGCGGCTCTGAGGTCGACGCGCCGACGGCGTATCGCACGTGGGCCGAAGCACTCACCCCCGAACTCATCGAGCAGGTGGCCGCGGCCGAGTTCGTGACCTTTGCCAGCGGATCTGCCGTGCACTCGATCGTCGCAGCACTGGGCGGCACCGAAGCGTTGGAGCGGGCCGAGCTGATCTCAATCGGCCCGGTCACGACGAGCGCGCTCGCCGCGCACGGTCTCACGCCGTCGGCAGAGGCCGCGACGAGCAACATCGACGGCCTCATCGAGGCCCTGCTGCTGCGCGCCGCGATAGCTTGAGCGCACGATGCCGCGCCCCATCGCATTTCTCTCCGACTTCGGCCATCGCGACCCCTTCGTCGGGATCTGCCACGGCGTGATCAAGCGCATCGGGCTTGACATCGAGATCATCGACATCGCTCACGGCATCCCGCGGCACGATGTCCGTGCGGGTGCGCTGGCGCTGGCCGACGCCGTGCGCTTCATGCCCGAGGACACGATCTTTGTCGCTGTCGTCGACCCCGGGGTCGGCAGTCAGCGCAGCGCGCTCTGTGTCGAATCGACCGACGGAACGATCTTCATCGGGCCCGACAACGGGGTGCTGGGGCCGGCCATCGAACTGCGCCAGGGCGCCGCACGCACCTTCGACATCTCGCTGAGTCCATGGCGGCTCGAGCCACTCTCGGGCACCTTCCACGGGCGCGACGTCTTCGCGCCCGTGGCCGCGCAACTCGCACTCGGCGCACCACTCGAAGAAGTCGGACCGCTGCTGGGCGAGAACGACATCGTCGAGCTCGAACCGCCGAGGATGGAATGGCTGGGCGACGCCTTCGTGACCACGGTGCTGGGCGTGGACGAATTCGGCAACGTACGGCTGGCCGGAGGAATCGCCGACGTCGGCAGCATCTTCCGCGGCGACAGGCTCGAAGTCACGAGCGACGCCGGAGTCTTCCGCGCCTCGGCGGCGAGCGCCTATGCCGACGGCGCCGAAGGCAGCCTGGTGCTGATCGAGGATTCGACGAGTTCGCTGGCGCTGGCCGTGAACCAGGGCCACGCCGCGGAGTTGCTCGGCATCACACCCGGTCAGCGCGTACGCATCCGCAAGGCCTGAGCTGGGACTTCGCGATGGCACTGGGTCAGCCGCACGAACACTTCGCGCAGACAGACTCGACGAACCTGCGCGCAAAGGATGCCGCCGAGCGCGGCGCCCCGCACGGATCGCTCTTCACGGCAGATGAGCAGACGGCCGGGCGCGGACGGCAGGGTCGCACCTGGCACGCCCCGGCAGGCAGCGCGCTGCTGATGAGCGTCGTCCTGCGGCCGCTGGTCGCGCGCTACGAGACGGCGCCGCTTGCTGCGGCGCTGGCCGTGGCAGAGACATGCGAGGAGCTGGGCGCCGCGACGGCGACCATCAAGTGGCCCAACGACATCTGGATCGACGCTCGCAAGGTCGCCGGAATCCTCATCGAGGCGCGCCCGCACCACGACAGCGAACGCTCGTGGATGGTGGTCGGCATCGGGCTCAACACCAGCGTGGAGCTCACCCAGCTGCCTCACGAGCTCCGCGCTCGCACGGCGTCGCTCGGGCTGCCTCCGGACACCGACGCGCTGACGCCGTTGCTCGAACGGCTCGAGTACCACCTCCACGCCGAGCGCGCGCAGACGCTTGAGGCCTGGCGTGAGCGCGACGCACTGATCGGTCGGGAGATCCGCTGGGAGGGCGGCGCAGGCACCGCCGCCGGGATCGACGACTCGGGAAATCTGCTGGCCAGGAGCGGCGATGGCGAACTCGTGGTACTGCGTGCGGGCGAGGTTCACCTGCAGCTCGGAGCAGCCTGAAAACCGGCGAGCGGCATGCGGTCGGAGGCCCTCGGACGCGGCCTACCAATTACTTGTCCGAACACCTTTTGTGTAAGATTACTACGTTGTGTAAGTACCAACACGCCCGTTCCCCCGTTCGACACCTCGCATGGAGGGTCAATTGACAATTCCAAGTCTTACGCCCGGGACTCCGCAGACTGTTCTGCTCATCGTCTTTGCCGTAATCGCGCTGATCCTGGTCGCGGTCTTTCTCGCGATCGCCTTCAACTCGAGCAGAGACATCCCAGCCGAGCAGGTCAAAGAGACCGGCTACGCAATCCGTCGCTACTGGCTCATCGCTCTGGTGATCCTGCTCGTCTGTCAGGTCAGCGTCTCGCTGGCGTTCATGCCGTACCGCACCAGCGGCGCGGCCGACGTCACCGTCAAGGTCTCCGGCTACCAGTTCAACTGGAAGATCGATGAGAAGCGCCTCCCGGCCGGCTCCCTGGCCCAGTTCGAAGTCACTTCCAGCGACGTCACCCACGGCATCGGCCTCTACGACCCCGACGGCTCACTGCTGGCGTCGGTCCAGGCGATGCCGGGCTACACCAACACCTTCGAAGTCGAGCTCGAGAAGCCGGGCAAGTACCTCGTCGCATGCCTTGAGTACTGCGGCCTCGGCCACCACAAGATGCTCAGCGAGATCGACGTCTACAAGGAGGACTGACGATGGAAGCAGCAACACTCACACCACCACGCTCCGACGTCGTCCACGAGCGCTCAGAGGGTGAGATCGCCCTGCACGAGCGCCAGCGGCTGATCGGCTGGCTCTTCGGCGGCACGGCCATCGCCCTGTTCTTCCTGATGGCCATCGGCGGAGTGCTGATGCGCCTCAACCAGGGCGAGGCCATCAACCTCAGCGACGCGACCTTCTACCGCATCATGACGCTGCACGGCGCCGGCATGATCGCGGCCGCGGTGCTCGGTACCTCGGGCGGCCTCTGGTACGCCGTGCGCGACGTCCTGCCGCTGAGTCCGACGCGCATGATCATCAACTGGGGCTTCACCGTCGCTGCGGCGCTGGTGATCCTCGTCTCCACGCTGTGGGGCGGATTCGCCACCGGTTGGACCTTCCTCTGGCCGCTGCCCTTCGGCTCGGCCGGGGCCTGGGGCGACGGAGCCGCCGTCGGCTACCTCGTGGGCCTCGCGCTGCTTGCGATCGGCTTTCTCGTCTTCTGCGTCGACCTCGTGACGAAGACGCTGCGCCACTACGGCGGCCTCTCGCGCTCGCTCGGCTGGGCCTACCTGCGCGGCCGCGACGACAACCCGCCGCCGCCGCCGGTGCTGGCCGGCTTCGCCGTCGGCCTGCAGGGCATCATGACCACGACGATGGCCTTCCCGGTCGTCTTCGCGCAGCTGACGCACGCCATCGAGTCCGAGACCTACATCAACGCGCTGTGGGCCAAGACGCTGACCTACCAGTACGGCCACACGCTTGCCAACCTGACGATCTACCTCGGCGCCGGACTCATCTACACGCTGCTGCCGCGCTACGTCGGCCGCCCATGGGCCACGACAAAGCCGATCGCGATCGGTTGGATCGCGACGATCACGATCGTCATGCTGGCCTTCTTCCACCACCTCTACATGGACTTCGCACAGGCCACCTGGGCCAGCGTGATCGGCATGGTCGCCTCGTCGGCCGCGGCCGTTCCCGTCGCCGTGGTGACGATGTACACCGGCCTGATGCTGGTCTTCGGCTCGCGCTACCGCTGGACGCTGGCCTCGACGCTGATCTTCCTCGGCTTCTTCGGCTGGGCGCTGGGCGGCGTCGGAGCGGTGATGGACTCACTGATCCCGATGAACTTCCGTCTGCACAACACGCTGTGGGTGCCTGCGCACTTCCACAGCTACATGCTGCTGGGCGTAATCCTCTGGATCCTCGCGCTGGTGACGCACCTCTTCGAGCGCGCGGCCGGTCGCATCAGCTCGCGCTTCACGAACATCGCCGCGCCGACGCTGATCCTCGGCGGCGGCCTGACGCTCGTCGGCGCCTGGTACTACTCGGGCGCATCGGGCGTGCCGCGTCGCTACGCCGAGCACTTCGGCGACGTCACGACGTTCGACCTGATCGGTGCGATCGGCGGCATCTCGGTGCTCACCGGAGTGGTGCTGATCTTCGTCGAATGGGCGCGCCTCGGCGCCGCGGCCAGGGCGCGCAAGGCGGCCGGGATCGAGAAACAGCCAGAACCGCCGGTGATCCAGGCGACTCCGAGCGAGCTGGCGGACCCGGCGCCGATGGTCCAGACCCGCGGCGAGTTGATCGCGGTGATCGCGCTGCTGACCTTCTCGCTGGTCTCGTTCCTGCCGGCCATCGACACGATCGTCTCCGAGCGCGTGCAGTGGCACCACATCCAGCACGGCGGCCAGTTCGCCTACGGCCTGCTGCTGGCGATCGCCGTGGTGTCGACTCCGACCTTCGCGCGTCTGCGCTGCAAGAGCGAGTCGATCGGCATC
>JBIQMF010000095.1:0-6905 GCA_044463545.1 Solirubrobacterales bacterium | reverse complement strand
GGCCTGACAACGCTGCTGCTGATCTGCCTGCTCTGCGCGGCTGGCCCCGCCGTGGCCGAAGAGCCGCCGGCCGCGCCGACCGCGCCGACCGCGCAGGCCGCGCCGACCACCACGCCCGAGTCCGCCGCCACCAGCGTCAGCCAGCTCGGTGCCGACCCGACGGTCGCCGTTGCTCGCCACCGGCACTGCGTCAAATCGCAACTGCGAATGAAGCCGCGATACAGCGGTGGCCGTGTGGTCTCGACCTGGCTCTTCATCAATGGGCGCAGCGTCGCCAAGCGACGTAGCGCAGGCTCCCTGCGTGTCTCGGCGACGCGCATGCTGCGCGGCAGCAACCGCTACGAACTGATCAGCCGTTTCGCCGACGGCCGTACGGCCAGCACGGTCGGAACGCTGCGGCGCTGCAAGGGTCGCTGAAGGGCGCGCAATCCCTGCGGCGTCCTGCGGCGCCCGTCCTGCGGCGCCCGTCCTGCGACGGCGCCCCGCCGGTTTCAGCTGCCGCTCTGCTCTGCAAGCGCCTCAAGGCGCGCCGCGCGATCGGCCAGCGACTCGCCGCGTCCGCCGAAGTCGACGACGTTGATGTGGCCGAGCTTGCGAGAGGGGCGCGGCTGCTTGTCGTACAGATGCAGGCTGGCGCCGGGAGTGGCCAGCACGTCGGCGTGCGCTGGAGCCCCGCCGACGAGGTTGATCATCACGGTCTCGGTCACTGGTGCCGCCGCCCCCAGTGGCAGCCCGAGCACCGCGCGCACGTGGTTCTCAAACTGTGAAGTACCTGCGCCATTCTGCGTCCAGTGACCGCTGTTGTGCACGCGTGGGGCGATCTCGTTGATGAGCAGGCGTGAGTCCTGCACGAACATCTCGACAGCCAGGACGCCGACGTGGCCGAGTTCCTCGGCGATCGCAAGCGCGTGTCCTACGGCGGCGTCGGCGAGCTCGGCGCTGAGGCCGGGTGCCGGTGCGTGCGAGCGCCGCAGGATTCCTTCCCGATGGACGTTCTCGGCCGGCGGGTATGCAAGGGCCGTGCCGGCCGCGTCGCGCACGACGACGGCCGAGATCTCGCGGTCAAACTCGACGAGGCCTTCAAGCACCGAGGCTGCTCCGGCCACGGAGTCCCATGCCGCCGCGGCTTCATCCGGGCTCGTGACGCGCACCTGCCCCTTGCCGTCATACCCCAGTCGGCGCGTCTTCAGGATCGCCGGTGCACCGATCTCGGCCAGCGCGCCCTCGAGTGATTCGAGCGAGTCGACGGCGCGCCACGGCCCGACGTCGAGGTCGAGCGATTCGAAGAGCTGCTTCTCGCGCGCGCGGTCCTGGCTGACCTCGAGTGAGCGCGCAGAAGGGGCGAGTTCCGTCTCGTCGGCGATTGCCCGGAGGGCCTCGGCGGGGACGTTCTCAAACTCGAAGGTCACAACGTCGCTCCAGCGCGCAAGCTCGAGCAGTGCCCCCTGATCACTGTAGTCGGCGACGATCTGATCGGCCGCGACACGAGCGCCCGCGTCGGCGGAGGGGTCGATGAAGCGGCACTCGACGCCCAGTGGCGCTGCGGCCAGCGCCAGCATGCGGCCAAGTTGTCCGCCGCCGACTATTCCGAGGCGCATCGGCACGAAGGACTTCAGTCCCGTTCGGGCGTCTCGGCGACAGCCGCCGTCGCGGCGGCGCGGCGTGCGTCGAGCGCGGCCAGGATCTCGGGGTGCGAGCCGCCGACGATGGCTGCTGCCAGGAGCGCGGCGTTGGTCGCTCCGGCCGACCCGATCGCCAGCGTGCCGACAGGAACCCCGGCCGGCATCTGCGCGATCGAGAGCAGCGAGTCGATCCCCGAGAGCGCCTTCGACTGAACCGGTACGCCGAGCACGGGCACCGAAGTCTTGGCCGCGACCATCCCGGGCAGGTGTGCCGCTCCGCCGGCGCCGGCGATGATGGCGATCAGTCCACGCTCGCGGGCCGAGGCGGCGTAGTCGAAAAGTCGGTCGGGCGTGCGGTGCGCCGAAACGATTCTGACCTCGTGTGCGACGCCGAGGTCGTCGAGTACGGAGACTGCTTCGCGCATCGTCTCCCAGTCGGACTGGGAGCCCATGATCACTCCTACGAGCGGCCCGTCAGCGGTTTCGGCAGCGAGGCTCACAATCAGGCGCAAGATAACATGGGCCGTCAGTCATTTTCGACTAGCGCAACGCCCGTTTCGGCGTACGCAGAGGGAGAACCCCATGAAGTTGAGATTCCCGTTGTTGCTCGCAATGCTCGTACTTGGTGCCACGGTCCTGGCCGGATGCGCACAGGACAGCACGACAATCAGCAACGACAACCCACAGATGCAGGAAGACGTCGCCAAGGAGAAGAGTGGTGAAAGCACTGACACCACGCGCTCCGAGGCCAGCGGCGGCACCGACGGCACACAGCTCAAGCTGATCGCCGATCCTGACGGTGCACTGAAGTACGACACGACCAAGCTCAACGCTGAGGCAGGCGACATCACGATCGCCCTGACCAACGACTCGGCGGTCCCGCACGACGTCGTCGTCCGCGATGACAGCGACAAGGAGCTCGGCGGCAGCGACGAGATCACGAAGAGCAGCACCGACCTCGTCCTCAAGGACGTCAAGGCCGGTACCTACACCTTCTTCTGTAGCGTCCCGGGCCACGAGCAGGCCGGCATGAAGGGCACGCTGACCGTTCGCTAGACGGCGTCAGCCCGCTGCGGCCTGCCACACGTGGCCACAGCGCGCAACTCTGAGACGTACAAATGAGAAGAGCGGCTGCTCAGGCCGCTCTTCTCTGTCTCTCGTTCCCATTGCGCGTGCATCGGAAAGGGGGAGTTGATGCACGTGCTCGCTCGGTGAGAGAAGTATCGGGCACGCGCATTCATTCCAGAGTGGATCTGCATTAACGCTTTGTTAGCCCCGTCGGCCCCGGTCGGCGGTAAACCTGCGGCCAACCTGCGTCAGCGGGCTGCAGAGAGCGACGCTCGGCGTCGGTAGGCTCGCGGAGAAGATGTGCGGTCGCTACAAACTGCAGGATCCCGAGTGGGTCGAAGCCGACTTCTCGCAGGTCTTTCCGACGCTCGCCAGCGCCGTGCGCAGGCCGCGCTACAACGTCGCGCCGGGCCAACTCGTCCTGGCGCTGCGCGGCCCCGCGGGCGGCCCGACGCTCGAGGCCATGAAGTGGGGTGTCGCGGCGCGTTGGCAGGGCGGGCCGCCGCAGCTGATCAATGCGCGCGCCGAGAAGATCCGCCAGAGTCGGTTGTGGAAGCCGATGTTCGAGGGCGGCCGCTGCGCCGTTCCGGCCGACGGCTTCTATGAGTGGAAGGCGGCAGCCGGCGATGGCGCGGCAAAGCAGCCCTGGCTCTTCACGCGCCAAGGAGGCGAGGGCTTCTGGCTTGCCGGGCTGTGCGCCGCGTCCGCCGAGGAAGGCGAGGCCGAGCACGAATGCGCCGTGATCACGGTCGAGCCCAACGAACTCGTCGGCGACGTCCACGATCGGATGCCGGCGATGCTCGACCGGCAGCAGCTCGAGGACTGGCTGGGTGAGGATGACGAGGCGGCCGCGGCGGCGCTGCGCCCCTTCGATTCGACGGCCATGGACGCGACGCCGATCGGCCGCGCCATCGGGAGTCCGGCCAACGAGGGACCAGAACTGATCGAACCGGTCGAGCCCGACTCGCCGGCCCAGGGGCGACTGCTTTGAGGACGTCGTCGATCAAGTTCATCCGCCGCGCTGTCGATCATCAAGGGATGCCATTCGCGCGCCTCAAACTCACAGCACTGCCCTTGCTCCTGGCCCTTGCCGTCGGCATTGCCGGTTGCGGCTGGGAGGGCGAGGGCGAAGAGGTCGCCGCGGCCATCCTCGCAACCTCTGAGGTCGAGACGCGGGCCTTCAAGGGCTCGCTGAAGATGACCGTGGAGGGGAGCAAGAACCATCCGCACGACGTCACCGAGATGACCTTCGACGGCGCCATCGACTCGCGCGACGACGCCAATCCGAAGATGGTCGTGAACATGACTTCGGGCTCGGACACGACCTCGCTGGTGCTGCCGGGAGACGGCAAGTTCTATCTCAAGTCGGGCGGCACCAGCTACGTGATGCCGATGCCCGGCGGCGACGCCAAGAAGGCGACCGTGAACCCCACCGCAATCTATGCGGCGCTGGGCGAGGCCGTCGGCGATTTTCAGACTTCGGACCCCTTGACCAACGCCGAGGGCGAGAGCGTGCTGACGCGCACCGCAGCAGTCAGCCGCAAGAAGCTCTGCAGCGATGTGATCGAGGCCTTCGGCAACTCGTTGGCGCAGGCCAGTGGACTCGGCGGACAGCTGGCGGCCGGAAACGCAGGCGGTGGCAGCGAGCAGTTCAAGAAGATGTGCAGTTCGATGGTCAAGTCGGACCCGCGGGTCTGGTTCGGCCTCGACGCAGGTCGCCTCACGGATGTCGTGCTCAGCGCGCGGCTTTCGGTGCCGTTGGCCGGCCCGATGACGGTTGAGCTCGCCTACCACGAGTACAACCAGGACGGCGAGCAGAGCGGCATCGAGGCACCCTCGGGCGCCGTCCCGATGCCGTCGCTCGATCAGCTCGTCGGCGCCGCCGCGTCCTAGTTGCCCGACGCTTCGTCGTCGCTCGACGCGCTCGCGTGATCGACCCCGCTGGCGAAGCGCCGGCGGCTGAAGGCGCCGTAGCCGTGGACGCGTCGGAAGCGGCGCAGCTCGTGATCGAACTCGAGACCCAGCAGCACCGAGAGGTTTGAGATGTAGAGCCAGATGAGGAAGACCGCGATGCCGGCGAGGCTGCCGAAGACACGGTTGTAGTTGGCGAAGTTGCTGACGTAGAGGCTGAAGAGCAGCGAGGCCACCAGCCAGATCACCATGGCAAGTGCCGCGCCCGGGGTGCCGAAGCGCCAGCGCCGCCGCTCGTGGTCGGGGCCGAGCGCATAGAGCAGCCCCAGCCCGATGTAGAAGAGCAGCAGTACGAGCGGCCAGCGAAGGGCCGTCCAGGCGATGTCCTGTTGGCTGATTCCGGTCAGGCGCGAGACTTCGTCGGCGATCGGGCCGGTGAGCGCGATCGCCACGGCCGTGATCACAACAAGCACCAGCAAGACGATGGTGAGTCCGTAGCGCAGCGGGATCGTGACGTAGAAGCGGCGCGTCTCCTCGACGTTGAGGATCACCGTTGCCGCGCGGATGAAGGCGCCGACGTACGAGGAGGCCGAGTAGATGGCGACGAGTCCACCGATCACGAGCGCCGTCGTGGCGGCGCCGCCGGCGTCCGAGATGTGATTGATGGCGCCGATCAGAATCTCCTGCGTCGGCCCGTCGGGCAGCTCGCCCAGCGTTTCGAGCACGGCCTGCTGGGTGCCGTGGCCGATCACGCTCAGTAGCGACACGATCACGAGCAGGGCCGGAAAGATCGAGAGCACCGAGTAGTAGGTCAGCGCGGCGGCCCAGTCGGTCAGCTTGTGGTGGCCGAAGCGGTCGAATGCCTGCTTGAACTGGTTGTAGGTGGATTTGAGCGCGGCCGGGAGCACAGTGTGATTCTTCCCGATGCCGCGGCGCGACCGTCGGGGGCAGCGCTTACGCTGGCAGCATGCTCTACTGGATTCTCACGCTGCGCGACGCCCTGCGTGAGCCCGTGGCGCGCGGCGCGGTGCGCTCGGCCTGTCTGTTGTTGGTGAGCGGTGTTCTCTTCTACGTGCTCGTCGAGGGTTGGACGGTCGTCGACGCGCTCTACTTCTGCGTCACGACGCTGACCACCGTCGGCTTTGGTGAGCCTGCCCCGACGACCGACGTCGGCAAGCTCTTCACGGTCTTCTTCATGGTCAGCGGAATCGGCATGTTCCTGGCCGTGATCAACAGCATCGGTCGCTCTGCCGTGAAGAAGCAGATCCAAGGACTCGATCGCGCGGGACGGCGACATGGCCACGGCCAGGAACCCGCCGCGTCCAGCCACAAGGCGGGCGGGGCGGCACCCGCCGGCGGGCTGCCGGGCGAGGATCGCGGCCTGCCGGAAGACGTCTGACGGCCGCCGCGGGGCAGGGTGGTTTCAGGCGCCCGGGGCCGGCTCGTCGCCCGCTACGGACTCGCCCGCTGAGGACTCGCCCGCTGCGGCGTCGCGCTCGCCGATCGAGCGGACCTCCTGCTTGAAGGCGTCCCACTCCTGCATCGCGATCATGATGGTCGCGGCGATCGGGATCGCCAGGATGGCACCGACCACGCCCATCAGCGTGCCGCCGAAGAGCACGGCGACGAGCACGACGAACGGCTCCATGTCGACGGCCTGGCTCTGGATGCGCGGCTGCACCACGTAGTTCTCGAACTGCTGGTAGGCGATCACGAATATCGCCCAGATGATCGTGACCACGGGAAATCCGACGAACAGCGTGACGGCACCGACGATCACACCGGCGATCGTCGACCCGACCATCGGGATCACGTCGAAGACACCGACGACCACGGCCAGCACCAGCGGCGAGGGCACGCCGAGGATCCAGAGCACGATGAAGGCGGCGAGTCCGGCGATGAATGCCTGCAGCAGCGCGCCACCGATGTAGCGACTGACTGAGCCGCCGATGCGCTCGAAGGTGCGCTCGAGCGCGGCGCCCTCGGGGCCGGGGCGGCGGCGCACGATGGCGGCGCCCCAGTCGCGACCGCGCGCGACCATGAAGATGCTGAGGATGAAGATCGTGAATCCGCCGAAGACCGAGTTGATGACCCACTCGCCGATCGTGCTGAGCGCGCCCGCAGCGTCGCCGACGCGCGAGGCGAGATCCTGCTGGAGACTCGTCAGCTGGCCCTGGACGTCGAAGTTCTCATCGACGCGTTGAAAGCGCGAGTCGGTCTCGATGGCTTCCTGCAGGGTGTCGATGTACTCCGGCATGTCGTGCACCAGCTCGACGCCGGAATTGACCACCGGCGGGATCAGCA
>JBIQMF010000094.1:0-6914 GCA_044463545.1 Solirubrobacterales bacterium | reverse complement strand
CCCGCGCCCTGTGAGGCAGGGGGCGGCTCGACGGGCCTCAACTGATCAGTGTTGATCAGTCCTTGCGCGGCTTGGGGGCGTTGATCGGGCGCGACTTGCGGCTCGTTCCGCCGTCCCAGCTGAGTCGCCAGTTCTTGGTGCTGGCGCCGCTGACCGCGACGGTCGTCGAGAAGTAGGCGTGGGTGCCCTTGGCCGAGACGGTACGGCCCGTCTTCCAGGTGCTGCCGCTCTGGTACTGCACGCTCACCTTCACGGTGCTCGACGGCTTGGCGCGGACTCCGCCCCAGACGCTGACGCGGTTCTTGCTCCGCGTGCGCATCACGACCATCGGTGTGTTGAAGGCGTCCATCACGCTTGTCTTGGGCGTGCCGTCGTTGAACTTGAGCCCTGTCTGGAACCCGCCGAGCTCGGCGTCATCGATGATCAGGTACTGCGAATAGGTCGCCACGCGCGGGTCGGTCCAGGTCAGGTACTCGGCGATGTTGAGGTAGCTGGCCACGCGGCTCATGGCGGTGCCGGCGAAGATGTCGGGCGGGTTGGTCTGGTAGCCGAACTCGCTGTTGTAGATCTTCATCTTCTTCGTGGCCAGTCGCTTCTGCTTGTAGGCGGCGTCGAGCACGCGGTAGATGCGCGCCAGATAGTTGACGGGAGCGTTGTCCTTCGAGATCTTGTCCTTGTCCAGCGGACCGCCGCTGAGGCGGTAGGGGTGGTAGGCCAGGCCCGAAGCCTTGATCTTCTTGAACTTGCTGCAGGAGTGGCGCGAGGCCGTCTTGCCCTTCATCTTCCTGCCCTTTGAGTCGAGGCAGAAGAAGGCACGCAGGAAGGCCACAGGGCGGGTCGTGTTGCGGTCCTTCTTCGTCGGTGTGCGCGGCATCAGCTCGCCGAAGAGCAGCGTGTGCTTGCTGTGGCCGGTCCGTCGCATCGACTCATAGGCGGCGGCGTACATCTTGCGGTAGTGGACGGCTGACTTGACCACGCCGCTCTGCGTCTGCGGGTCGATGAAGCGCCGGATGTTCGGCTCGTTCCAGAAGGAGAAGATCTTGACGTGCGGATAACGCTTGCCCACGGCGCGCACGAAGTCTGCGTAGTCATCGACGTTCGGCAGGTAGTTGCCGATGTAGTTGCCGCCTTCGCGCTTGACGGCCCAACGCGGTGCCGGAGCCGTCAGCGTCAGCCAGACCTGCATGCCACGCGCCTGGGCGCCGGCGACGTTCTGGTCGAGGGCGTCCCAGACACCGGCCGGGTATGAATCGGGGTTAGTGAGGTCGCCCGCAGGGCGGGTGGTCGCTGTCGGACTGGGGGCGTAGTCGCGCCAGAGCACCGCGATCTTGAAGGTGTGCGCACCCAGCGCCTTGGCATCGTCCAGCGCGGCGGTGCGCACCGCCGGGTTCCAGGAGTGCGAGCGCGCCGGGTCTTCGATCACCGTGCGTTGGTTCTTGGCGGCCGATGCTGAGGCCGGCAGCACGAGGGCGGCCAGCAGGGCCGCCAGGGTTGCAAAGTTGCGGATTGCGATTGAAGTCTGCATACAGAATCTGGGGTACTGGGGTGGGGATCAGATGCCGAGCGGGCGGCGTTCGCCGCTCTTGGCCAAGAAACACTTTCAGCTTCGAAAGTTGCGGCCGCGGGCGCTGCCGAGAGGCTGAATCGTACTTGCAGGGGCGGCGTCGGCCGGCCGCCTCGGGGCCGCTGCGCGCATCAACTCGCTGCGCCCGACATCAACGCGGGAACTACCTCTAGGATGCCTGGCGATGACACGCCTCAGCAACTATCTCCTGCCGACAGTCAAAGAAGCCCCGGCCGACGCCGAGGCGCTCTCCCACAAGCTCATGGTCCGGGCCGGGCTGATCCGCCAGATGGGCGCGGGCCTGTGGACGTATCTGCCTGCCGGCTGGCGTGTCCAGCGCAAGGTCGAAGCCATCATCCGCGAGGAGATGGACGCGGCCGGAGCGCTCGAGATGTTGATGCCGGTGATCCATCCGGCCGAGCTCTGGCAGAAGACCGGGCGCTACGAGATCTCTGAACTCTTCAAGTTCAAGGACCGCAAGTCGGCCGACCTCGTGCTGGCCATGACGCACGAGGAGTCTGTCACGCAGCACGTGGCGCGTGAAGTGCGCTCCTACCGCGACCTGCCACTGACGCTCTACCACCTGCAGACGAAGGGCCGCGACGAGCCTCGGCCGCGAGCTGGCGTGTTGCGCACGCGCGAGTTCACGATGAAGGACGCCTACTCCTTCGACCGCGACGTCGAAGGGCTCGAGCGTTCCTACGAGACGCAGGCGGCGGCCTACGCGCGCATCTTCGACCGCGCCGGCCTCGAGTGGTACAAGGTCGAGTCTGACGTCGGCATGATGGGCGGCTCGGGCGCGCACGAGTACATGGCGCCATGCGCCGCCGGCGAGAACGACATCGCCCTCGCCCCGGGGTTTGCCGCAAACGTCGAGGTGGCGAGCGCCACTGCCCAGCCGCGCCTTGCGGGCGATGCGGCAGCGGCCCCGCAGGAGGTCCAGACGCCGAACCTCACGACGATCGAGGAGGTCGCAGGGGCCCTCGGCGCCCACGCCAGCGCGTTGCTGAAGGCGATGCCGATGCTCGACGAGCTCGATGGCACACCGCTGCTCGTGCTGCTGCGCGGCGATCACACGCTCAACGAGATCAAGTTGCAGAATGCGCTGGGCCGGGCCTTTCGGCAGGCGCGTCCGGAGGAGATCGAAGAGCGCTTCAGCTCACCGGCCGGATTCACCGGGCCCGTGGGTCAAGGTGTCCGCATCGTCACCGACCGCGCCTGCGAGGACGATCCAGTCGGCTGGATCTGCGGCGGCAACCGGCCCGACCTGCACCTCACAGGCGTTGAGATCGGCCGCGACTTCACGACCGAGTTTGCCGATGTGCGCAACGTCGTGGCCGGAGACCTGACGCCGGCCGGACATCCCGTAGAGATCGTCCCGGCCATCGAGATCGGCAACATCTTCAAGCTCGGCACGCGCTACAGCGAAGCGCTGGGGGCGACCTACCTCGATGAGAACGGCGCCGAGCACCCGATCGTCATGGGCAGCTACGGGATCGGCCCGGCGCGCGTCTCCGCCGCCGCCGTGGAACAACTGGCCGACGACGCAGGAATCGTCTGGCCGCGCTCGATCGCGCCCTTCGACCTGCATCTGGTGGTTCTGGGCAAAGACCCCGACGGGCCCGAGCGGGCTGCCGCGGACAAGCTCTACAGCGAGCTCGGCGACGCCGGCGTCGACGTCATCTACGACGATCGCAGCGCCGGGCCGGGGGCCAAGTTTGCAGATGCCGAGCTGCTGGGGTGCCCCTTGCGCGTGACGATCGGTGCCCGCAGCCTCGAAAGCGGCCAGCTCGAAGTGCAGGTGCGCCGCGGGCGCGAGGAATCATCGGTGCCACTTGAGGGCGCGGCGGCCGCGATCGGCGAGATGCTCGCCGACTGCCCGTGAGGCGGCGCACGGTGGCGTCCAAACAGTCTTTCAAGCGCATCGCCGGCATCGACCGGTCGGGCGGGCCCGACGAGCGCACGAGGTCGGATCAGCCGTGGCGCCCCTGGACACTGCCCAACTTCATCGGCTACGCGCGGATGCTGATGATTCCGCTGTTCCTGATTCTGGCCTGGGACTCCGAAACCGGCCGCGTGGCGGCCGCCAACGTCGCCATGTTGATCTGTGGCCTCGGCGACTACTTCGACGGAATGGCCGCCCGCCTGACGGGTCAGTTCAGTCGGTTGGGGACCCTGCTCGACCCGCTCATCGACCGGATGTTGATCCTGGCCGCGGGCGCCGTGATCTACAAGTTCGAACTGCTGCCGCGCTACCTCATAGTGCTGATTTTTGTGCGCGAACTCTTGATGCTGGTGCTTTCGGCGGTCGCCCTGCGCCGCGGGCTTGAACTGCACGTCAACTGGGTCGGGCGCCTGGCCGTCTGGCCGTTGATGGTCGGCGGCTACATGGCGCTCGTCGTCGACACGCCCGTCGCAGGCGCGCTCGTGCTCATCGGCGTGATCGGGGCGTACGCCGCCACGCTGCTCTACGTGCAGAGCGCCCGCGCCAGCCTGCGCGCAAATCCTCAACCAGAGGTGGAGGCTTAGCCGCTCGTCGGCTTATACTCCGCACATGTCGCCACTCACGGCGGCAGACGATTTCGGATCAGGAGTGCTGTCTTGCAGGAATGGGTTTCAGACATCGGCTCGATGGGGGACGCCGATTTGAAGAGCTTGATCGGCGAGCTTGTCACCGAGGAGCAGGAGATCTCCTACAACCGCCGCATCCTCCACGGCAAGATCGACCTGCTGCGCGCCGAGCTGGTGAACCGCCTGCGTGCTCGCCACGACGCCGGAGAGGAATCGATCAGCACGGCCGACGTCGCCCGCCTGACCGAACTCATCACGGCGTCCGACGAGCCCACACCCAGCGTGGCTGAAGTCACGATCGACTCGTCCTCCGAAGACGAGCCCTTCCCGGATCTGGGCTCGCTCGAAGACCCTGACCTCAAAGAGGTCATCCGCAGGCTGACCGAGGAAGAGCGCCAGATCTCCTACCAGCGGCGCATCCTGCACGGCAAGATCGACATCCTGCGCGCCGAGCTCGTCAACCGCATGCGCACCCAGCGCGAAGAGGGGCAGGCCCTGATCACGGGCGAGGACATCGACCAGCTGACCGAGATCCTCGCCGGACAGGCCCCGGCTGCGGCGACAGAGGGGGAGTGAGCGTGACCGCCCTCCACTGCCCAGAGTGCGGCTTTGTGAACCCGGCAGGCGCCAACTACTGCCAGAAGTGCGGCGCGTACCTGGCCGAGGAGGCCGCGCCCGGCAGCGTGACGGCGCAGTACGAGCTGGGGGCCACGGGCGAGAGCGAGTCGCTCGAGCAGGCGCAGTCTGACGCCCCGCAGGGCCCTTCGCTGATCATCCGCACCGGCGGGCAGGCAGGGGAGTCCTTCACGCTCGACGGTGACCGCTTCAGCGTCGGCCGCGACACCGAATCCTCAATCTTTCTCGACGACGTCACCGTCTCGCGCAACCACGCCGTGATCGTCGCCCGCGGCGACGGTCTCTTCATCGACGATCTCGGATCGCTCAACGGCACCTACGTCAACCGACGCCGCATCGAGTCGCACGAACTCGTCGACGGCGACGAGCTGCAGATCGGCAAGTTCAAGCTGACCTACCTCGCGCGCTGATGGCGGGCGAATCGGCACAGGGAAACGGCGGCAACCCCGTCGAAACGATCATCGCCCCGCGCGAGAAGGCGCTGACGATCGGTGCCGTGCGCAAGACCCTGGAGAAGGAGTTCGGCGACGTTTCGATCTCGAAGATCCGCTACCTCGAGGACCAGAAGCTCCTGAACCCCAAGCGCACCGAGGGCGGCTACCGCGTCTACTCGAGCGACGACGTCGCGCGGCTGCGCACGATCCTGCGCCTGCAGCGCGACGAGTACCTGCCGCTGCGCGTCATCCGCCAGGAGCTCTCGGCCGGACGCTCTGAAGAAGAAGTCCCCACGCGCAGCGCAAAGCCGTCCCGCGGCGCCAGGCGCTTCAGCCTCACCGACAAGCAGGCGCAGACGCTCTACGCCGCCGACGACGTGCTGGCCGACACGGGGGCGGCACCCGAGCTGGTGAAGGAGCTCATCGACTTCGGCCTCGTCACGGGTCAGAGCCGCGCCGGCGCCACCTACTTCGACCAGACCGAGCGCGAGATCATCCGAGCAGTCACCGAGCTGGCCCGGTTCGGCGTCAGCGGCCGCAACCTGCGGGTCTTCAAGACTTCGGCAGACCGCGAGGCCGCCCTGCTCGAACAGATCTTCGCGCCTGCCCTGCGCTCGCGCAGCAAGGAGGCAAGGAGCGACGCCGTCGAGGCGCTCGAGAATCTCACGGCCGTCACCTCGCACCTCAAGCATCTGCTGCTGGTGCGCGACCTCAGCAGGCTCGTCGACGGCGGCCGCTGAACCTCAGCGCGGGATCTTGCCGCGTAGGACGAGTTCGGCTGTGGGCCGCTCGCCGGCCGTCACACGCCGCAGCTCGACGCGCTTGTAGCGCTCGAGCTGGTCGAAGCTCAGTTCGGCCTCGCCGACGAAGACGCGCGCGTCGCCGACCACGGCGTTGCCCAGCATGCGCTCGCCGTCGGGTCCGCCGGCCAGGACGAGCTGGTACGCCTCGCCTTCGCGATTCGGCCTGAGGCGCGACGCAAGTACGCGCAGCGATTCTTTGTCGTTGCGGTTGATCAACTCGCCGAGGCCGCGGCCACGCTGACCGGCGACCGACGAGAGCTTGATGCGGGCCACGATCACCGGCGTCGCAACGGGTGGTCTCACGGTCGGCTCGTCGTCCTGGCCGAGCTCGAGCGTCAGGGCGCCGTAGACGGCCAGCGCGGCCAGCAGCGCGGCCGTGAGGAGGTAGAGGACCCTGCGCCTACGGACCAGGGTCGCGTCGCGCTGGCTGCTGGGCTGGGGCTCACTCATCGCCGCGTGATCCTAGGCGTGTCGATAGATTCTTCCGCCATGAACGACTCCGACCGCCCAGCAGGCCTGCTCAACAACGACCTCAACTCAGCCCTCGGGATCGAGCTCGGCGCCGTCGAGGACGGTCGCGTGAGGGGCCACTTCGAGGTCACGGATCGCGTTCGCCAGCCCTTCGGGATCGTCCATGGTGGCGCCTACGCGGCGCTGGCCGAGACGCTGGCCTCGGTCGGCACCTACGCGGCCGTGGCCGAAGGCGACAAGATCGCCATGGGCATGAACAACGACACGAGCTTCCTGCGCGCTGTGAGCGACGGGCAGATCAGCGGGGAGGCCCGCGCCATCCACCGCGGTTCGACCACCTGGGTCTGGGAGATCGAGATGCGCGACCAGAGTCAGCGCCTCTGCGCCGTCAGCCGCCTCACGATCGCCGTGCGCGCCCGCCGCGCCTGACCCAGC
>JBIQMF010000093.1:0-6955 GCA_044463545.1 Solirubrobacterales bacterium | reverse complement strand
GTATCGCCGTGATCGCAGCAGAGCTGGCCGGCGACCGCGAGGCCGGAGAGGTGCTGGCTCAGGAGCTGCGCCAGCACGCCACGCGCGAGGCCGAGCTGCAGGGCAGGCTGCGCCAGCAGGGTGAGCTGGTGACGACGGCCGAGGTGCGCGCCCAGCGTGCGCGCGACATGCACGCCGAGGCAACCCAGGTCACCGGCGAGTTGGCCGAGAAGCTTGGCCGCCCGGTCGAGATCGCCGAGTCACCGCTCGATGAATCGCGCCGCGAGGAGATCGCAGCGTCGCTGGCCCGCATCACTCGGCGCCGCGAACTGCTGGGCCCGATCAACCCCCTGGCCAAGGACGAGTACGCCGAGGCGCTGGCCCACGTCGAGGAGCTCGAGGCCCAGCGCGACGACCTCGAGTCGGCGCTGAAGGAACTGGCGTCGTTGATTCGTGAGATCGACAAGACGATCCGCACCAGCTTCGAAGAAACCTTCGCCTCGACGAGCAAGCACTTTCAAGAGCTCATCCAGCGGCTCTTCCCGGGCGGCAGCGGGCGACTCGAACTCGTCGCCGACGACAAGCCCAAGGTCGCGCCGGCGCTGACCACGGCCGGCGTCGACGCCGCCGAGGCACAGGCCCGCGCCGACGCCGCCGAGGCCGAACTGCCCGACGACCCCGACGCCGAAGCGGGCAAGGAGATCGAGTACGGCGTCGAGATCAAGGTGCAACTCCCGGGCAGCAAGTCTGGCCGTGCGCTGACGCTGCTCTCCGGCGGCGAGCGCTCGTTGGTGGCGCTGGCCTTCCTCTTCTCGGTTTTCCTCACGCGGCCGTGCCCCTTCTACATCTTCGACGAGGCCGAGGCAGCGCTCGACGACGTCAACATCGACCGCCTCGTCGGGCTGCTGCGCGAGCACAGCGAGAACAGTCAGTTCATCGTCATCACCCACCAGAAGCGCACGATGGACGCTGCCGACTGTCTCTACGGCGTCTCGATGGGCAAGGACGGCATCAGCAAGGTCGTGACCCGCCGCATGAGCGGCCGCGACAGCGAGCTCGGCGAGCTCATCGTCGCCTGACGCCGCGCGCGTGTCGAACTCCTGACGACGCCGTACACGGAACCCGTGCTACACTGATCCCGTGGCGAACCTGACGATCACCGTGCCCGACGAGGTGCTCTTGCGCGCGCGAGTTCGTGCCGTCGAGAACGGAACGTCGGTCAACGCGGTTCTTCGCGACGAACTCGAACGATTCGCGGGCCAGACCCAGGCAGAGGCGGTCGAAGCGTTCATCGAGCTGGTGGGCGAACTTCCGGCACGGCTGGGTGAGCCATACGTCTGGGACCGCGACGAGATCTACGAAGAACGGATGGAGAAAGCCTCGCCGACCCGATGAGCGAGCTCTTTTTCTGTGACACGAACGTTCTCGTCTACGCGGCCGATTCGGCCAGCGCTGAGAAGCAGGAAAGGGCACAACACCTGTTGCGCTCGCACAGTTCGCAGCTGGTCATAAGTACGCAGGTTCTGCTGGAGTACGCCAGCGCGTGTACCCGTAAGTTGGGCATCACCCCCGAACAGACCACTCGTCTGCTTGCCAGTCTGTCGCAGATTCGCACGGCAGGTGCCGACCGGGAGTCTGTTCAGCAGGCGGCACGGATGTCGGAGAGCACCGGGCTGTCGATCTACGACGCGATGATCGTCGAAGCAGCGCAACGCATGCGCTGCGGGACGCTTTTCACCGAGGACGCGGCTCTGCTGGCGGCCGACCTCGACATCACGGTCTCGAACCCGTTCGCCTGACGCTCAGCCGGTCGCGGCGTCGATCGAGTGGTTGTTGAGCAGCGCCTCGTCGACGCCGACGAAGTTTGCGTCCTGGGTCATCGGCGGGGCATCCCCGCCGGTCGAGCCGTCGCCCTCGCGGCCGGCCAGGGCGATCTTGAAGTAGCTGCCGACGGGCCGGTCGTGGCGATGGCTGACGCCGCCGGCCATCTCGGTCAGGCGCGCGATGCGGTCTTCGGTCTTGGGGTGGGTGGACATCAGGTTCGAGCGGTCGCGCCCGTTCATGCTCATCGACGGGGCGATCATCATGTGCGCGATCGCCTCCTCGGGTCGGTCGGTGGCGACCATGTTGCCCGAGATCTGGTTGAGGGCGCTGGCCAGGCCCTGCGGGTAGCGCGTCAGCTCGGCCCCTGAGGCATCGGCGACAAACTCGCGCTTGCGGCTGATCGACATCTGGATGATCGAGGCGGCCAGCGGCGCAAGGATGATCGTCAGCAGCACCACGATCAGTCCGATCCAGCTGCCGCCGGAGTTGTTGTTGCGGTTTCCGCCACCCCAGAACATCCCGTAAGAGATGATCTGGGCGATCATCGCGATCGATCCGGCCAGCACAGCGGCCCACGTCATGAGCTTGACGTCGTAGTTCTTGATGTGCGCCATTTCGTGCGCCAGCACGCCGTAGAGCTCCTGGTCGTCGAGCACGTCGAGCAGGCCTTGGTTGACGCAGATCAGCGCCTGCTCGTGCGTACGACCGGCGGCGAAGGCGTTGGGCGAGGGGTCGGGGGAGATGTAGAGCCGCGGCATCGGCAGGCCGGCCGTGATCGCGAGATTCTCGACCATGCGCCACAACTCCGGCGCCTCAGACTTCTTGGTCACCTGACGACCGCCCGCCGCCATGACCGCCATGTCGTCGCCGCCGAAGATCGACAGCAGCACCATGCCGATGGCCAGCGCCGCCACGCAGATCGACCCGACCGGCCCGACCCAGAGGTAGAGCCCGTAGGCGATGAGCGTGTAGATGAGCAGGAACCCGCTCATGAGCAGCCACGACTTGCGCTTGTTGCTCGAGATCTGCTTGTACATCAGCCTGCTGTCCGCCGCGGGGTCAGACCGCCGGTGGCGTCTCGAACGAGACGTCCGGCACGGCCTTCTCGGCTTCGTTCTCGATCTCGAAGAACTCGTGCTCGGTGATGTTGGCCATGTTGGCGACGACGTTGCTGGGGAACTGCTGGATCTTGATGTTGAGGTCGCGCACGTTCATGTTGTAGAAGCGCCGCGAAGCCTGGATCTTGTCCTCCGTGTCGGTCAGCTCGTTCTGCAGCTGCAGGAAGTTCTCGTTGGCCTTGAGGTCGGGGTAGGCCTCGGCGACGGCGAAGAGGCGGCCCAGCGCCTGGCCCAGGATGCCTTCGGCCTGCGCCTGGTCGGCCGGTCCGTCGGCGTTGACGGCGTTCGTGCGGGCCTGCGTCACGGCGTCGAAGGTCTGGCGCTCGTGGGCGGCGTAGCCCTTGACCGTCTCGACGAGGTTGGGGATCAGGTCGTGGCGTCGCTTGAGCTGCGTCTCGATGTCAGAGAACGCTTCTTCGGTGCGGTTGCGCAGGCTGATCAGGCCGTTGTAGGTGGCGATGAAGTAGCCGATCACGAGAACTGCGATCACTGCGACAACAATCAGGACGATCATCGGTGCTGGTGCCTTTCGAAGTCTTTTTCAGGTCGAACGTGGACGCGTAGATTCTTACCGAATCCTGCGACGTATTTGTCAACAGCTGCCCGCGACATAGGATCTGCCGATGCCGCGCGAGTGGAACGAACTCTTTCTGACCGGTCAGGAGCACCCTGCCGAGGCGCCGGCCGCCGACCCCGAGCGCAGACGCGGGATGTTCGGGCGCCTGCGCGAATCGCTGGGCCGTACGCGTCAGGCGTTCACGGCCGAGCTGCGAACCTCACTGTTTGACACGCTCGACGACGCGACATGGGAGCGGCTTGAAGAGTTGTTGATCTACGCCGACGTCGGCGCACGCACGACGGCCAAGGTCGTCGGCCAGCTCGAAGGCGAGGTCGACGAGGGTCGCGTCAGCACGCCGGATGAGATAGTCGAGCGGCTGCGCGAACTGCTGGCCGCGACCGCGTCGACCGGTGAGGCCACGATCGACCTGCAACAGCAGCCGACCGTGATCATGGTCTGCGGCGTCAACGGCACCGGCAAGACGACCTCGATCGGCAAACTCGCACACCACCTGCGCAAAGAGTTCGGCCGCAGCGTGCTGCTGGGCGCAGCCGACACCTTCCGCGCCGCAGCGACCGAGCAGCTCGGCGAGTGGGCCGCACGCACCGACGCCCAGTTTGTGCGCGGCGAGCCCGGCTCAGACCCCGGCGCCGTGGCCTTCGACGCCGTCGGCGCCGCCGTCAGCCGCGAGCTCGACGTGGTGCTGATCGACACTGCCGGTCGCCTGCACACACAGGACAACCTGCTCGAGGAGCTCAAGAAGGTCCGCCGCGTGATCGAGAAGCAGCTGCCCGGCGCGCCGCACGAGACCCTGCTCGTGGTCGACGCGACGACCGGCCAGAACGGGCTTCGGCAGGCCAAGCTCTTCGCCGAGGCCGTCCCCGTGGACGGCATCATCCTGACCAAGCTCGACGGCACGGCCAAGGGCGGCATCGCGCTGGCCATCGCAGACGAGCTGGGCATCCCGGTCAAGTTGATCGGGATCGGCGAGCAGCTCGAAGACTTGCGGCCCTTCGACGCCGATGACTTCGCCCGCGCGCTGATCGCCGAATGACCTGCTGGGCACTTCCGCCGCAAACTAGGGAATAATCAGCGCCGTGGAAGACTGGATCTACTGGATGATTCTCGCCGTCGTGATGGCCGGCATCGAGCTGGCCGTCTTCTCGATCTTCATCTTCGGCCCGCTCTCGGTCGCCGCCACCGTGACGGCCGTCGTGGCCGGCCTCGGCGGCAGCCTTGAGCTGCAACTGGCCGTCTTCATCGTGCTCACGCTCGTCGCCATGGCGGCGCTCTACCCGGTCGCCCGTCGCTATCGCGACGGTGACCCGAAGACGGCGACAAACGTCGAGGCCCTGGTCGGGGGCGAAGCCCGCACGCTCGACGAGATCTCGCACGAATCGCTGGGCCTGATCCGCTTCGACAACTCCAACTGGACGGCCCGCCCGGCACCCGGTGGTCAGCCGATCCCGCCCGACACCGCCGTCCGCGTGGTCTCGATCGCCGGCGCAACCGCCGTCGTCGAGCCGCTGCAGCCGAACACAGACTCCGACGCCTAGGAAGGCACCGCAATGGTCATCGTTCTCGTCGCCATCGTCATTCTCGTCCTCGTCACCGCGCTCCGCACGGTGCGCATCATCCCGCAGTCGATGGCGGGCGTCGTCGAGCGCCTGGGCCGCTACCACCGCACGCTGACGCCGGGCCTGGCCGTCGTGATCCCGTACGTCGACCGCGTGCGCCCGCTCATCGACATGCGCGAACAGGTCGTCAGCTTCGTCCCGCAGCCCGTGATCACCGAGGACAACGTCGTCGTCCAGATCGATTCGGTGCTCTACTACACGATCAACGACGCCCGCGCAGTGACCTACGAGATCGCCAATCACCTGCAGGCGATCGAGCAGCTCACCACGACCACGCTGCGAAACGTGATCGGTGGCCTGACGCTCGAAAAGGCGCTGACCAGTCGTGATGAGATCAACACCCAGCTGCGCGTCGTGCTCGACGAGGCGACTGGCAAGTGGGGAATCCGCGTCAACCGCGTCGAGCTCAAGGCGATCGACCCGCCGACGTCGATCCAGGACGCCATGGAGAAGCAGATGCGCGCCGAGCGCGACCGCCGCGCCGCCATCCTCACCGCCGAGGGCGTCAAGCAGTCAGAGATCCTCACCGCCGAGGGGCAGAAGCAGGCAGCCATCCTCACCGCCGAGGGCAACCGTCAGGCGCAGATCCTCGAAGCCGAGGGTGAAGCCGAGGCGATCCAGAAGGTCTTTGACGCAATCCACGCAGGCAACCCCGACCTGCCGCTGCTGAGCTACAAGTACGTCGAGGCGCTCGAGTCGCTGGCGATCAACGACAACAACAGCACCTGGGTCATCCCCGGCGAGTTCACGCAGGCGTTGGCGGGGCTCTCGGACAAGCTCGGCGGCCTCAAGGCCCCCGGCACCTGACGCCGCACGGCGCCGCGCCACCCGCCGTGGATCGCCGCGTCGCAGCCCGCGCGGACAAAAGCTTGAAAGTGCAGGTATCTCCGGCTATCTTGAAGCCACTCGGTAAGCATCCAAAGGAGTTTTCAACCAGATGATCGCTCGCGGACGTGTTCGCAACCTTTTCCTGCTTCTTGTGGCCGCCATGGCCCTGAGCGCCGTCGCCGTCAGCGCCAGCTCGGCCGTCGCGCAGAACGACGCAAGCGCGGCAGCCAAGAAGAAGGCCAAGAAGAAGAAGGCGAAGAAGTGCAAGAAGGGCTACGTCAAGAAGACGACGACCAAGACGGTCAAGAAGAAGGGCAAGAAGGTCAAGAAGAAGACGACCCGGTGCGTCAAGAAGAAGGCCAAGAAGAAGACCTCGTCAACCGTCAAGAGCGTGACCCTGAACGACGTTGAGTTCGGTATGCGCGCCAAGTACACGATGACGATCAGTCTCAAGAAGCCGGCGACCACCGTCCCCGTGAAGCTGTTCGCAAAGCGCGGCAGGGGGGATATCGACCTCGTCACCTCGTTCACGCCCGTCGGTGAAGATCTCAACCAGGTTGCGGTGCTCTGGATGAACCTGCGGCCGCTGATCATGTCGCGCGCCCTGCGCAACCAGCCCTACAGCTACTGGGTCGAGGTCGACGGCGTCAAGTCGAACGTCGTCAAGTAGCACCAGCCCGATCGAACGTGCAAGCTGCGGCGCTGGCCATCCGGGCCGGCGCCGCGTGCTTGATCCACTCGCCAGAGGACTTCGGCACACCCTCACTGGCGTTCGTACCCGGCGCGCAAAGCAGGGCGCCGGCGGGGTTTGCCGACAGTCCGGCGCACTCGAAGGCCCCCGCGCACCTCGTTAGGATCCAGCGACACGTTCAACAAACGGTTGGGCCGACTCGGTGGCTCAGGAGGGACAACTCACGATGGTCACCAGCAGGACACCCGCTCGTCGACTGCTCACTCTCGTCGCTGTGCTCACGACTGCAGCGATGATCTTCGCGCTCGTGCCGACGCTG
>JBIQMF010000092.1:0-6960 GCA_044463545.1 Solirubrobacterales bacterium | reverse complement strand
CATCTGCCACGCGCTCAGCGGCGACGCCCACGCCGCCGGTCTGCACGAGGGCGATGACCCGGCACGGCCGGGCTGGTGGGACAACATCGTGGGGCCGGGCAGGCCGCTCGACACCGACCGCTTCTTTATGATCTGCGCCAATGTGCTGGGCGGCTGCATGGGCACCACGGGTCCGTCATCGCTGAACCCGGCCACCGGCAAGGCCTGGGGCCTTGACTTTCCGCTGATCCAGGTGCCGGACCTCGTGAACGTCCACCGCGCGCTGCTGGCAGAGCTCGGCATCGACCACCTGCTGGCGGCCGTCGGCGGGTCGCTGGGCGGCATGCAGGCGCTGCAGTGGTCGATCGACCACCCCGGCGAGCTCGACGGGGCCGTCATCATCGCGGCGTCTGCGCGCCTCTCGGCGCAGAACATCGCCTTCTCGGCGGTGGCGCGCGAGGCGATCATGCGCGACCCCGACTTCGCCGACGGTGACTACTACGAGAACGAGCGCCACCCCGACGGCGGCCTCGCGCTGGCGCGCATGATCGGGCACATCACCTATCTCTCAGAGGAGTCGATGCGCCAGAAGTTCGGCCGCCGCATCCAGGACGCCGAGCTTCCGCGCTACGGGTTTGACGTCGACTTCCAGGTCGAGAGCTACCTGCACCACCAGGGAGAGAGCTTCGTCGAGCGCTTCGACGCAAACAGCTACCTGTATCTGGGGCGCGTGATGGACTACTTCGACCCCTTTGCAGACCCGGTGTACGTGCAGCAGCAGATCACCGCCGGCGACACCAGCTACCTCGTGGTGTCCTTCGACTCCGACTGGCGCTTCTCGACCGAGCACTCGCGCGTGATGGCCTCAGACCTGCGCGCCGCCGGCGCCCCGGTGACGCTGCGCGAGATCACCTCGCCGCACGGCCACGACTCGTTCCTCTTTGACGACGCCCAGTACCACCGCACGGTGGCCGGCTACCTCGATCGCCTGGCGGCAGACAGGGGCATCGCGTGAGGCCCGACCTCGACATCGTCGCCGGGATGGTCGGCCGCGGCGCCAGCGTGCTCGACCTCGGCTGCGGCGACGGTGTGCTGCTCGAGCACCTGATCGAGCGGCAGGAGTGCCAAGGGCTCGGGGTCGAGATCGACGAAGACGGCTTTCACGGCTGCATCGCCCGCGGCGTGCCGGTCACCCACGGCGACCTCGAACAGGAGCTGCCGCAGATCGACGACGGCGCCTTCGACGTCGCCGTGCTGTCCTTGACGCTGCAGTCGGTGAGCCGCCCGGACGTGGTGCTCGACGAGATGAGCCGCGTCGCGGGGCTGATCATCGTCTCGCTGCCGAACCTCGGCTACTGGCGTCGCCGCGCGAGGCTCGGCTTCCGCGGCCGCGTGCCGCTCACGGGCGACCCCAACGAGAAGTGGTACGACAGCGAGAAGATCCACGCCTGCACGATCGCCGACTTCGAGGACCTCGCGCAGCTGCTGGGCCTCAGGACCAGCCGCCGCGTCGTGATCGACGGCCAGGGACGCAAGGCACCGCGGGTGAAGTCGGGCATGGCGAATCTCCTTGCAGAGGGCGCCGTCTATCTACTTGAGCGCTGAAGGCCCCCCGCGGGTCTGACCTGTAGGTTTGCGCAATGGGACGCATGAGCTACTTGATGAACGTCTCGATCGACCTGATGATCGAGTTCGACGAGAAGGACCACACCGGCGACGACGACGGCGGCAAGTGGATGCGCATCGACGCGGAGCTCCACCAGGAGTTCAACGACCGCGCCCGCGACCTCGCGATGTTCGTCGAGGGGCGAAAGACCTACGAGTTGATGGTCCCCTACTGGCCCGAGCTGCTCGAAGACCCGAGCGCCAGCCCCGTCGAGCGCGAGTGGGCCGAGATCTACGTCGAGACGCCCAAGGTCGTGGTGTCAAACACCTTGACCGATCCCGGCCATAACACGCGGGTGATCGGCGGAGACGACGCGATCGACCAACTGGCGCGTCTGCGCGACGAAGTGGACGGGACGCTCGGCGTGGGCGGCTCGAATCTCGCAACGCAGCTGCTTGAAGCCCGCCTGATCGACGAGCTGACCCTCTACACGCACCCGGCCGTACTCGGCAGCGGGAAGCCGCTCTTTGAACGAGTGGCGACGCCTCTCATCTGCGACCTGATCGAAGAGAAGGCCTTCCCCAACGGCGTGGTGCTCCACCGCTACCAACTGGCCGACGGGCGCACGGAGTAGCGGTCGGTCGGACGACGACCGGCCCCGCGCCCCCGGCATCGCGCCCGCAACGGCGACCTACGCAGGCAGAGCAACCGGCGAGCCGGCTGCATGATCCGCACTGCCCTTGGGCGGCTCGCCTGAGTCTTCGTTGAGCCGCGCAATCTCCTGCAGCGCGTCGTGGATCGACGGCGTGAAGATGGCGTCAACCTCGGCGATCTCTTCGAGCAGCGCGCGGTGGTGAGGCTTGAGGCAGGCCAGCAGAACGGTGATGTTGCGCTGGCGCAGCCGCGCGACGAGCTCTGCCAAGGCCTGTGCGCCGGTGGCGTCGAGCATCTGCATCTGGCGGAGGCGCAGCACGACGTAGTCGACGTCGCTGATGTCGGTCAGCTCAAGCAGGAAGCGCTCGGCCGCGCCGAAGAAGAGCGCTCCGTCGATGCGGTAGGTGACGATGTGCTCGCCCAGCAGGCGGTCCTCCATCTCACTGTCGATCAGCTCGTCGGCGAGGTCGTCGGGCTCAAAGCTGGTGGTCAGAACAACTTGCCTGAGCGCCATGATCCCCGCCAGCACGATGCCGATCTCGACGGCGATCACGAGGTCGAAGGCCACGGTCGCGGTGGCCGTGACGGCCATCACCAGGGCGTCGCTGCGGGTGGAGTTGAGGATGCTGCGGACGCTTGAGAACTCGACCATGTGGACGGCCGTCACCATCAATACGCCCGCCAGCGCCGCCAACGGCACGCGCGCGATCAGCGGGCTGAGCGCCAGCACGACCGCCAGCAGCAACACAGCGTGCGCGGCCGAGCTCAGCCGCGTGTGGCCGCCAGCGCGCACGTTCACAGCAGTACGCGCGATCGCGCCGGTCGCCGGCATGCCGCCGAAGAGCGCAGAGCCCGCGTTGGCGATGCCCTGGCCGAAGAGTTCGCGGTCGGGGTCGTGGTCGTCCGCGTCGGACATCCCGTCAGCAACCCGCGCCGAAAGCAGACTCTCGATCGCCGCAAGCGCGGCAACAGCGATCACGGGTCCGATCAACCCGCGCAGCTCGCCGATCTCAATGCCCGGCAGCGACGGTGCCGGCAGGCTCGACGGGATGTGGCCGATGTCGGCGACGGGCAGATCGAAGACAACGACGATCAAGGTCGACGCGGCAACGGCGATCAAGGATGCCGGGAGCGTGCGCGAGAGCCGCGGCAGCACGAGCATCAGCGCGCAGACGAAGGCAGTAAGGGCAACCGACACCCAGTCGATCGCGTCGATCTGCACCAGTGCCTCGCCCGCACGCAGCACTGTGTTCTCGACCTCTTCGGGCTGCACGCCCAGCATCAGCGGGACCTGCTGCAGGAAGATGATCACCCCGATGCCGATCGTGAAGCCCTCGATCAAGGGCCAGGGCAGGTAGGTCACAAAGCGCCCGATGCGCGCGATCGCGCAGCCGACCAGCACGAGTCCCGCGAGCAATGCGACCAGCGCCACACCGGCCGTGCCGTGCTGGGCGACGATCGGCGCGAGCACCACGGTCATCGCGCCGGTTGGGCCTGAGACCTGCAGGTGCGAGCCGCCAAAGACGGCGGCAAGGAATCCGGCGATGATCGCGGTGATCAGGCCGGCCGTGGCGCCAAGGCCGCTGGCGATACCGAAGCCGAGCGCCAGGGGCAGCGCGACGACGCCGACGGTGACGCCGGCCAGAAGGTCGCGACGCCAGCTGCGGGGCAGATTGGCGTAGTCCGCGCGCTGCGGCAGGAGCCTCGTGAACTGCGCGAGGTTCAAAGCGTCTGCAGCTCGGTCTGCGATGCCTTGACGATCTCAAGCAGCAGCTCGCGCGAGACGCTGAGCAGCTCTTCGACCCGCGGGTCGGCCAAGGAGTAGAAGACGGACGATCCCTCGCGACGGGTCTCGACGAGCCCCGCGCGGCGCAGGATTCCGAGTTGCTGAGAGAGGTGAGACTGCTCGGTGCCAACTGCCTCGCGCAGCTCTGAGACTGACAACTCACCCTCGGAGAGAAGCTCAAGCGCACGGATACGAACGGGGTGACCGAGGGTCTTGAAGAACTCGGCCTTGAGACGTGGGATCTGCTGTTTCACGATATGACTATATCGTCATATTGCGATTGTTTGCCAGCAGCCGGTCAGACCTCGCCAGTGCTTGTCACCGCATCCCGGCGCCGCGAATCTTGAAACGCCTCTATGTACACAGTGTCTCGCTCGACGTCAAACCGATACACAACGAGCAGCCATCGCCACATTCCGACGAGAAACCGATAGTCAGCAAACGGACTGCCGATGGGCGTTCCCATCTCGGGATGAACCGTGAGTGGCTCAATTAACTCGCGCACTCTCTGGCGCGTATCCGCCGGCAACTCTGGAAAGTCTGCAAGCAAGCCGTCCAGATCCCGGCGAGCCTTGACGGTGACCTCTACGCGAGCCACTCAGAGTTCACTCAGCGGAACGGTGTCTCCACGCTCGGCCTGTTGGCGACTTTCGGCGAGGCCTTCTGCGAAGCCGGGAATCGAGTCCAGAAGGGCGGCAACCTCGTTTCCCGACATCCTCGAAACGTCCGGCGTTGGATCGGACGTCAAATCTTGGAGCAGGCGCAACCCAGCCTCGGCCTGCGCATCGTTCAGCGAGTCAACAAGCTCGACCAGTTGTTGCTTGGCGGTCATTGGCCGATTTTACCGAAACGGGCGGATCTGCAGCACGATCACTGCGTGACCAAACGCACCTTCGCGCCGGCACGGTGCCAGTAGTTTGGAGCCCATGGAGGATCAACCGCGCGGCGCAGACCGCTTGCGGGGGGAGCCAGATCAGCGTGATCGCGTCGCGATAGTCGGCGGCGGCATCGGCGGGCTCTGCAGTGCCTACTTCCTGAGAAACGACTTCGACGTGACGCTCTTTGAGCAGCAGTCGCGCGTCGGCGGCAACGCGCATCACCTGCGCACGAGCGACGGCTTCGACGTCGACATCGCGGTCGCCGCCTTCGGCCGCGCCGGCTACCCGAACTTCTTCCGGCTGCTCGACCACCTCGGCATCAAGAGCCGGGCCGTGGGCGCGGCCTTCGCGGCAATCGAGGACCTCGACACCGGCGAAGGCGTCTACATATCCCCCAGCTTCGCCGGCCTGCGCGCGCAACGCTTCGCGCTGCTGCGCCCGCGGCGCCTGTGGAATCTACTGCAGCTCTGGCGCGGCGTGCGCAAGGGCTACAAGATCCAGGCGCGCGGCGGCTTCGCCGGCATGACGGTGCGCGAGGCGCTTGAGACGATCCCGCAGATCCGCGGCGAGGGCGAGATCTTCTTGCTCTGCGCGTTGTGCCTGCTCTCCTCGATGAGCGGCGAGCAGGTGCTGGACGCCCCGGCCGACTTCTTCTTTGAGAAGCTCGCCATCCACAACGACGTCATCTCGTCCAAGTCGATCCGCTCGATCCGCACGATCGAAGGCGGCACGCGGGCGTATGTGGAGGCGCTGGCTTGTGCGCTCGAAGGCAGGATCGAACTGGATTCAAGGATCCGTACGATCCACCGAGATACCGACGGCGTGACCCTTGAGTTTGAGGACGGCACCCGCCGCAGCTTCGAGAAACTGGTGCTGGCCTGCAACGCCGACCAGGCGCTGGCGCTGCTGGCCGAACCGACCGACCTTGAGCGCGAGCTGCTCTCCCCCTGGCGCTACATGGAGGGCCCGCTCGTCGTGCACCGCGACCACACGTATTTCCCGCCGCCCGCGCTGCGCCAGGGCTACACGTTTTTGTATCGCCGAAGCGCGGACGGCAGCCTCGAAACATCAGTCAACGGAATGATGCGCTTCCTCGCCGGCCTGCCGAAGAACTACGACCTGATCGGCTCTCAGCACCCGAACTTCCCGATCGACTCAGAGCTCGTCGAGTTCGAGACTGTGTTTCGGACGCCGATCTTCGACTTTGAGTCTTGCGCGACGGTCAAGCGCCTGCCTGAGCTGAACGGCACACTTGGGACGTACTACTGCGGCAGCCACTTTGGGCATGGGTTGCATGAGGATGGGGTGACGTCGGCGATTGGGGTTGCCGAGGCGATGGCGGTAGATGCATGGTCGCCGGCGGCCGGACCAACACGAGCGCGCCACTGAAGCCAAAGCCCTCAGCGCTCGAAGGGCGAGAGGGCGGCCGGATCGCGATCACCTGCGGGTCGACCATCAACTGGAGAGCGTGATCCCTTCGGACCAACTCACAAGCCACTCCGCTGATCGGATTGCCTTCTTGACCTGGGGTTCGGACACGCTGACCAGCCCATATTGCGCAGTGTCTTTCAGCTCGAGCAAGGCCGAGAGCTTCGAACCCGCCTGCCTTCCGTTCTCGCCAATCGTAGACACGAGAGTCACCGCATCCTTATGGTTCTGCGACCGAGATCGTTTGCCGAGTGATTCACAGCAGGCCGCATCCACGGCCGCGATTCCAGATAACACGGCCAGCGCAACCGAAACGTTGCCGTAGTCGATCGCCTCATCACGTTCCTCCGCAGTGAGTCGGGCAACCTCGAGAAATGCCTCAGCGTGCTCGAGCCTGACTTCCGCCTCACGCGCACCGCACCTCTGGACTCGAGACACCTGTCTCGCATTCATCTCAGTGACTTCCTCAACTGGCGGATCGGCGTGCCGAACACGTTGATTCCGTCTTTCTCCAACTCACGCCAAATCGCAGCTCGTGACTTGGCGGAATCTCGGACTTCTTCGATCGTGACTTCCATGACCGACGCCGGGTTTCCGGCCCATCTCGTCACGGAATGCCGCAGGGCATC
>JBIQMF010000091.1:0-6990 GCA_044463545.1 Solirubrobacterales bacterium | reverse complement strand
CGACCCGGCCAGAATCCAGCCAGCCAGCGTCGACGTCTGCTGCGACCGCATGTTCCGCGTCTTCCACAACGGACGCCACCCGTACATCGATGTCCGCAAGCCGATGGACGACCTGACCGAACGGGTCGAGGTCGCCGACGACGAGCCGTTCATCCTGCACCCCGGCGAGTTCGTGCTGGGGCAGACGCTCGAGCGCGTGAGCATTCCCGACGACCTCGTGGCCCGGCTCGAAGGCAAGAGCTCGCTGGGTCGCCTCGGCCTGCTCATCCACTCGACGGCCGGCTTCATCGACAGCGGCTTCACCGGCAACATCACGCTCGAGCTCTCGAACGTCGCCAACCTGCCGATCACGATCTACCACGGGATGCCGATCGGCCAACTTTCGTTCATGCGCCTTGATCGACCGGTCGAGAAGCCGTATGGTTCAGAGAAGCTCACCAGCAAGTACCAGGGTCAGTCGGAACCGACCCCCAGCAGCTATCACCTCAACTTCACGAAGTAATTCTCCAACGCGTAAGGTCGTAAGTCATGCCCGGCAACATCGGAATCCTCGAAATCGCCATCGTCCTCGTGATCGTGCTGATCATCTTCGGCCCCAAGCGCCTGCCTGAACTCGCACGCTCGATCGGCAAGGCCTCGAATGAGTTCAAGAGCGCTGTGCGCGATCACGACCCGACGAAGGAGAGCTCGGCCACCGAGATCTCTGCCGGCGAGGACGCCGGACCGTCGGTGACGGCCACGCCCGTCTCCGACAAAGAGAAGACTCCCGGCAGCGGCAGCTGACGGCCTGGGCGGTCGAGCAGGCCGACGATGGGCAAGATCCGACCGGTCAACGCCGACGACCAGCTCAGCGTCGTCGAACACCTCGATGAACTGCGCACGCGCATCATCGTCGTGCTGGCGTTCTTCAGTGTCGTGCTGGCGGTCTGTTTCTGGCGCAACCACGACGTCCTGACGATCGTCAACAGCCCGCTGCCCGAGGGGCTTGTGCCGGCCACCTTCGGCGTCTCTGAGGCCTTCATGGCAACGCTGACGGTTTCGGCCTACGCCGCGCTCATCATCACCAGTCCGCTCATCGTCTATGAGATCTGGGCCTTCGTCGTGCCGGCGCTGAGCAGCGCCGAGAAGCGTGTGGCGCGCCCGATGGTCGTGCTGACACCGCTGCTCTTCGCCGGTGGTTGCCTGTTCGGCTACTTCATCGTGTTGCCGGCGGCGCTGGGTTTTCTGCTGAGCTTCAACGAGGAGCAGTTCAACATGCTCTTGCGGGCCAGCGAGTACTACTCCTTCTTCGGGCTCACCGTGCTGACGATGGGAGTGCTCTTCGAGCTGCCACTGGCGATCCTGATTGCCGCGCGACTGGGCGTCGTGACCTCGGACCAGCTGCGCCAGAACCGTCGGTACGCGGTACTCGTGATCGCCGTCGTCGCCATGTTGCTGCCGGGCGTCGACCCGGTGTCGATGCTCATCGAGATGGTGCCGCTGCTGCTGCTGTTCGAGCTCTCGGTGTGGTTGACGGTCTGGTTCGGCGATCCGCGCAGGCCCGCTGAAGCGACATCCGAGGGCGCCGTCGCCGGTCCAGACACCGCAATGCGGTAGATTCTCGCCTTCGATGCTGTTCGATCTTCAGGGACCTCGCAAGACCTTCGTCAAGGTCATCTACCTCGGCCTCGCCATCCTCATGGGGGGCGGCCTCGTGCTGTTCGGAATCGGCAGCGACGTGCAGGGCGGGTTCGCCGACGTCTTCAGCACCAGCAGCACGACCAAGCAGGCGCGCAACAACGTCGAGAAGTACGCCGAGCAGGTGCAGAAGGACCCGAAGAACAAGACGGCACTGCAGAGCCTGATCGGCGCGCGATACACGCTGGCCGCCGACGAAGAGAACTTCAACCAGGAGACCGGCGAGTTCAGCGAAGAGGGCACCAAGCAGCTGAACCTCTTGAAGGCCAACTGGGAGACCTACCTCAAGCTGACCGACAACAAGCCGGAGGTCGGTCCCGCAAACTTCGCCGTCAGCGCCTATCTCGGACTAAACGACGCCAAAGGCGCGGCCGATGCGCAGGCCATCCTGACGCGAATACAACCGAATCCGTCGAACTATCTGGCGCTCATGCTCTACGCCTCCTACGCCGGCCAGACGCTCATCGCATCGGGCGCCGAACAGCGCGCGCTCGAGGTCGCAACAAAGGAAGAGCGCGCCGAAGTACGCGAGCAGATCAAGGAGATCAAGTCGCAGGTCGAGGACCGTCAGGCCGAGTTCCAGCGCCAGATCCAGGAGCAGTTCTCGCAGCAGGCACAGCAGAGCCTCTCGGGCGGCACGCCGACCAACCCCTTTGCCGGGGCCGGCACAGCAAAGGACTCGGGCTCGACGAAGTGAGCCCTCGCATGCTTCGGTTGGAAGCATGTGTTACCGCACGCAGAGTTGAGTCAGGAAGCCGTCTGGCGGTTGTAACCTTTGCGCTCACGGGCCATTAGCTCAATTGGCAGAGCAGGGGACTCTTAATCCCAAGGTTGTAGGTTCGATTCCTACATGGCCCATTCAGGTCGCTGACTCGCACGATCCAGCCGATGCTCGGGCGCCATGGATCGGTCACGATCGGAGGATCGTTCCCCCATCTCCGTAGCTTGCGCGTCGACGATCTCGCACGATTCAGCGCCCTGAAGGAGAGGTGGGTCCGTATGTATGGTGAGGCGTTTTCCGGCGAACTGGCCGTGCTCGACGGCGAAGTGATGGCCGTCGAAGAGGCACAGATTCCCGTCACCGACGACGGCCTGTTGCGCGGCGACGGGATCTTCGAGGCATTGCGCGTCTACGCCGGGGAGCCCTTTGGTCTCACCGAGCACCTCAAGCGCCTCGTCCACTCGGCCGAGGGCATGATGCTCGAGTTCGACCTTGCGCAGCTCGAGCGCGAGGTCGGCGAGTTGATCGATGCCCGCGGCCCGCACGACTTCCAACTGCGCATCCTCGTGACCCGCGGCGGCCACAGACTTGTGGTCAGCGAGCCGCTGCCGGTCTTCGCGCCGTCGGTCTCCTTGGCCACGGTTGAGTACCGCACGACGGGAATCCTCGACGGCCTCAAGACGCTCTCTTACGGCGCCAACATGCAGGCCAACCGCATCGCCCGTTCGCGTGGCCTCGACGAGGCTCTCTTGGTCACGCCCGAAGGCGTCGTGCTCGAGGCGCCGACGGCTTCGTTCTTCTTCTCGCCGGACGGCCAGACGCTGATCACGCCGCCGCTGGGGGATGGCATCCTGGCCTCGATCACGCGCGCCACGTTGCTCTCGCGGATCGCGGTGACCGAACGAGAGGTTCGCGTCGAAGAGCTGGCCGGTGCGACCGAAGCCTTCATCTGCGCCAGCATCCGCGAGGTGCAGCCCGTCTCCGCCGTTGACGCCGTGCGCATGCCGGTTCCCGGTCCGCTGACGGCCGCCGCCCAGAAGGCATACCGCGCCGCTGTCGAGGCTGCATGCGCGTAGCGACGATCATCGGCAACCGGCCGCAGTTCGTGAAACTGGCCGCGGTCAGTCCGCTGCTGCGCCAGCAGCACGAAGAGGTGCTCATCCACACCGGCCAGCACCACGACCGCGAGCTCTCGGATGTCTTCTTCGAGCAGCTCAGCCTGCCGACGCCCGACCACAATCTCGGCATCGCCGGGGGCAGCAACTCGAGTCAGACGGGCCAGATGATCTCCGCGCTCGAACCCGTGCTGCGCGACGTCAACCCCGACATTGTGCTGGTCTACGGCGACACCAACTCGACCCTGGCCGGCGCGCTCGTGGCCACGCAGTTGCACCTGCCGCTGGCCCACGTCGAGGCCGGTCTTCGCTCTTTCGACCGCACGATGCCGGAAGAGGTCAACCGCGTCGTGACCGATGCGCTGGCGTCGTTGCTGCTCGTGCCCGGCCCGTCGGCGCAGATCAACCTCGCGCGCGAGGGCACGATCGGGCAGGTCGTCGTGACGGGCGACGTGATGGGTGATCTCGTGCTGTCGATGGCCGACCGCTTCACGATGCCCGAGCTGCCGGCCGATGCCGACGAGTACTTCCTCGTCACGGCCCATCGCGCGGCCAACGTCGATGATCCGGCGCGACTGCAGCGCCTGGTTGACATTCTGCTGGGCCTCGGCCTGCCGGTCTTCTTCCCGGTCCACCCGCGCACGCGTGCGCGGCTCGAGCACGACGGCCTGCTGACGCTGCTCGAAGCCGCCGAGCACATCCATCTCGTGAAGCCGCTCGACTACGCCTCGACGATGGCGCTGGCGCGCGACGCGCGCGCCGTCCTGACGGACTCGGGCGGTCTGCAGAAGGAGTCGGTGTGGCTGGGTACCCAGTGCCTCACGCTGCGCCCCTCGACCGAGTGGGTCGAGACGCTCGTGGACGGTTGGAACACGCTCGTGGATCTCGACGCCGAGCGCGTTGCAAAGGCGCTCGAGTCGCAGCCGGCAGGCGAAGCACCGAAGCTCTACAACGCCGGCTCGGCCGCCGCGGCCGTGGTTGAAGCCGTGACCGCCGCAAGTAGAGTGAACGGCAATGCCTGACGCCCCTGCGCACAGTTTCGAGACAATCGGCGTCGTCGGGCTCGGCTACGTCGGCCTGCCGCTGGCCGTGGCATTCGCCGAGGCTGGCTGCAAGGTGATCGGCGTCGACGTCGACGCCGAGAAGCTGGCACTGCTGGAGGCCGGCGACTCCTACATCGAGGACGTCCCCGGCGCGACCCTGGCAGGGCTTTCGGGTGCCTTCAGCTGGACCGACGACTACTCGCAGCTGCGTGCCGCCGACGCCGTCGTGCTGGCCGTGCCGACGCCGCTGACGCCCAACCGCGAGCCGGACCTCGCCGCGCTCGACGCCTCCGCGCACGCCTTGGCCGAAGTGCTGCAGCCCGGCCAACTCGTGTCGCTCGAGTCCACGACATACCCGGGCACGACGCGCGAGCGACTGCTGCCGATCCTCTCGCGCTCCGGGCTGACGGCAGGCGAAGACTTCTTCGTCGCCTTCTCGCCCGAGCGCATCGATCCCGGTCGCACCGACTTCACCCTGCGCTCGACGCCCAAGGTTGTGGGCGGCGACGGCGCGGCGGCGGCCGAGCGCGCCCGTGCGCTGTACGAGATCATCTGCGACACGGTCGTGGAGGTCTCTGCGCCCGAGGTGGCCGAGATGACGAAATTGCTCGAGAACACCTATCGCGCCGTCAACATCGCGCTCGTCAACGAGATGGCGGTGATCTGCAACCGCATGGGGATCGACATCTGGGAAGTTGTCGAGGCCGCCGGCACCAAGCCGTTCGGATTTGCCAGTTTCAAGCCCGGTCCCGGACTCGGCGGCCACTGCCTGCCGGTCGACCCGTTCTACCTCTCGTGGAAGGCGCGCGAGTACGGCGTCTCTGCCGAGTTCGTCGAGCTTGCCGGTCGCACCAACACGAACATGCCCCGCTTCGCCATCGAGCGGACGGTTGAGACGCTCAACCGCGCCGGCGTCGCCACGCGCGGTGCCGTCGTCGCCGTCCTCGGCGTCGCCTACAAGCCCGACGTCGGCGACCTGCGCGAATCGCCGGCGCTGGAGATGATGGAGCACCTCAGGGACCTTGGCGCGGACGTCCGCTACCACGACCCGCACGTCCCCGAGCTGGCCGAGTTCTCACTCGTCTCGCAGCCGCTCGATGAGATCGTCGGAGCCGCCGACCTCACCCTCATCGTGACGGCCCACAGCAGCGTCGACTACCAGGCGGTCGTCGACGCCGCGGAGCGCGTGCTCGACTTTCGCGGCGTCACGCGGGGACTCAGTGTGGAGTCCGACAAGGTCGTCAGGCTCTGATCCGTGGCAGAACAGGTTTCCATCGGAGTGCTGGGCCTCGGCCACTGGGGGCCGAACCTGGCGCGCAACTTCGCGGCGCTGCCCGGCGCCCGTGTCGACTGGCTCTGTGACGCCGACGAGGCAGCGCGGGAGCGCCAGCGCCCGGCCCACCCGCAGGCGCGCCTGACCGACTCCTTCGACGACCTCCTGGCCGACGACGCGCTGGACGCCGTCGTGATCGCGGCACCGGTGCCGCAGCATGCGGAGCTGACGCTCAAGGCGCTGGACGCCGGCAAGCACGTCTTCGTCGAGAAGCCGCTGGGCGCGACACTCGAGGAGGCCGAAGCTGTCGCCCGGGCGGCTGCCGATTCGGACCGCAAGGTGATGGTCGGCCACCTGCTCGAGTATCACCCGGCAGTCGTCCGACTGAAGGAGCTGATCGACTCGGGCGAGCTCGGCGACATCCGCTACGTCTACTCGACGCGCCTCAACCTCGGCAAGCTGCGTACCGATGAGAACGCGCTCTGGAGCCTCGGCCCACACGACGTCTCGGTGGCGCTGGCGCTGATCGGCGAAGAGCCGCACGAGCTGGCCGCGCACGGCGAGGCCTACATGAACGAGGGCGTCGAGGACGTCGTCTTCGGCTACATGCGCTTCCCCTCCGGCGTGGCCGCCCACCTGCACATCTCCTGGCTTGACCCGCACAAGCAGCGACGCATCACCGTCGTCGGCTCAAAGCGCATGGCCACCTTCGACGACATGAGCATCGAGGGCAAGCTGACGATCTACGACAAGGGCTTCGACGAGTCCTTCGAGTCCTACGGCGAGTACCTGGCGCGCTCGGGCGACATCACAATGCCGCAGATCTCGAACGAGGAGCCGCTGCGCATCGAGTGCCGCCACTTTGTCGAGTGCATCAACTCGGGCGCGACCCCGCGCACCGACGCGGCCTCGGGCCTGCGCACGGTACGGGTGCTCGAGGGTCTGCAGAAATCGCTTCTCGCCTCGAGGCACTGACCATGCACCAGCGCATCGCAGACGACGCCGTGATCGGTCAGGGGGTGACGATCGGTGAGGGCGTCGTGATCCACCCCGCCACGGTGATCGGCGACAACTGCGTGATCCAGGACGGCGCCGTCGTCGGCAAGCCGGCCGTGCTCGGCGCCACCTCGACGGCCGCAGGCCACAGCCCGCCGGCCGTGC